>NZ_RCWF01000002.1:0-300000 GCF_003667345.1 Poseidonibacter antarcticus | reverse complement strand
CTACATCTTTTACGAAATTTTTATTTAATTCCCCAGCATAACTTTTTCTTTTTTCATCCCATTTCTTAGCAGATACTAATGTAAAAGGAATATTTTTATCCATCATTGGTGTTGAACCAACAAAAACCAATTCATAAGGTGTTCTTACATCAATAAATAAGATTTTATTAGCATCTTTTTTTACTAAATCATATGTTTCTACAGCTGAAAGGTATATACCTTGTGGTGATTGTTCTTTTATATTTGTTGGTGTAGGTGCTGCTAAACTTAAGCTTGTTGAAAATGCTACTAACATTATACTTGTAATTATTTTATGAAATAATTTCATTTTTTATCCTTTTTATTTATTTTTTAGCTAATGAATATTTTAAACCATACTATACTTGGGAATCTTCTTTTTCTACTTCTTCATCCCATAAAATAGAAACACCATACTCTTTATCAGGTATTACATATTTAAAATATTCACTAGTACCAGCTCTTCCATGTAATCTAATTGTCGCTTGTCCATCTTGAAGTAATTTCTTCATTTCATATTGGCTAAAACTTCTTTTGTTCCATCTCAAGAAAGCATTTGAATATACTCTAAAAGTACAAGTTGAATCAGCTGTAAATACAAAAGATTCACTTTCATCATACTCTTTTTTTGCATTTTCACAAGTATATAATTTTATTTTTTTACCTTGTGCTACAAAGTTTCGTGCTATTACATTGCCATCGCAATAAGGGCATTTCCCTAAAATCATAATAATACTCCTCTTTTTTTATAGAAGTATTTTAACAATTTTTTTATAAATTATTAAAATATATTACAAAATGTAATATTATGGTGCCAATCTTGTGATAGTCCAAGAACCTTTTTCATCTTTTTCATAAAGAAATCTATCATGAAGTCTATCTTGTCCTCCTTGCCAAAATTCGATTCTTAAAGGTTTGATTATATATCCACCCCAAAAGTCTGGAAATGGAACTTCGCCTTTTGAAAATTTTCTTTTTATTTCATCAAATTTTTGCTCCAACAAACCTCTTGAAGTAATAATACTACTTTGATGTGAAACCCAAGCACCAATTTGACTTCCTTTTGGACGAGAAAGAAAATATTTCAAAGAATCAGCAGTTGAAATTTTTTCAACAGAACCTTCAATTTTTACTTGTCTTTCCATATCAATCCATGAAAATAGTGCTGCTGCATTTGGGTTTTCTTTTATTTGAGCTGCTTTTTTACTTTTATAATTTGTAAAAAATACAAAACCACTTTCATCAAAAGTTTTAAGCAATACAGCACGTACACTTGGCATCATATCTTTTCCTACAGTTGCTAGAATCATTGCATTTGGTTCGGATACTTCTTCATTGATTGCATCTTTAAACCATATTTCAAACTGTTTAAATGGGTTTTTATCTAAATGCTCAATATCCAAAGCTTTTGTAGTATATTTTCCTCTAATTTCCGTTAAATCCACAGTGTTTCCTTTCTTTAATTGGTAAATATTATTTAATCACCAAAAATATTAAATAAAATTTCTCTTAGTTCTTTTTTCATCTCTTCATTTAAAACTTTTTTATTAGAATAAATATAAAATGGAACTGTATTTTGCATTGATTGTTTAAGTCTTTTTCTTAATGTTGAAATCTCATCTATATTTATAAGTTCTCCTCCATCGTAAAAAGAAAACTCTTTTTCAATTCCAAGATTAAAAGAAACTATTTGATATGCAAAAAATAGTTTATCCTCACTTTTTTCCCATTTTGTTATAAATTTATCCAAAGCATTTTGAAGTTTTTTTGCTTTATTTCCTTTTATATATCCAAAACTTTCTCTAAATTTATATCGTTGAACTGTTGAAAACTCTAAAACATTATAAAATTCATTTAAGTTTTTCCAAGGACTTCTAAACTTTCTTTTTCCAAATAATACTTCTTCAAAAGAGTAAAGATATTTTTTGTCTTCTGAACTTAAAACATCTTTTTCTTTTATTAAAAAATATTCATTTTTAAATAGTGAAATTAACCAGTTTTCATCTAACATAGAAATAGTATCTAGTTTTTTTTCTATATCTCTATTATGAAAATTCCAAAGCATAGAAATATTATCTGATACTTTTTCATCCATTTTAGGATTTTTAAAATACTTGTCTGCTAAATATTCAATTACATTTTCAAGTAATGTATCAGTTTTTGCAATCCCATGATTAAAAATCACTTTTTTATAAAGATTAAATCTCATTTCTAACATATGTTCAATATCTATTAAAGACATATCAAAAAAACTTAAGTGATATTTTTTGTTTTCTTGAACTAAAACAGCTTGTTTTGTTATTCTTATATGATCATTTGGTCCTGTAATATAACCGCTTGCAAGCATATCTCTATTTACATAATCCAATCTATCAGCATCAACTGTACTATCAATAAATCTATGTAAAACTTTGAAATCAAAACCATAAATAGTTTTTTCTTCTAAAATACATAAAGAAAGTTTTTCTATTAGTTTTATATATTTTTTATCATTTGATTTTTTTAAGAAATCATTTAATTCATAATCAAATAATAAAGATAAAAGCTCTTTCCCAATGGCTTCATGTAAGACTTCTTTTGAATTATTTGTAATTTTTTCATAATTATTTTTAAATTCAATCTCTTTTTCTACTAAAATTTCTTGATTTGATTCTTTGTTTTTTATTTTTGTATAAACTTTTTTCAAAGCATTCTCAGCTTGATGAGAAAAAGGTAAATGCCCAACATCGTGAAGTAATCCTATGATTCTAATAGTTTGTAAAATCACAGTATAAGCAGTTGAGTGTGATTTTGATTTAGTTGGAATACTGAATTGATATAAAGCTTTATTATCAAAATAAACCATATCTTTTAAATCAAGATTTAGATTTTCTTCTTTAATAATCTGTTCAATAGCTTTTTTCAAAGATGATAAAAAACTATTCTTTGTAATCTTATCAGCATTTAAAAGTGAGTTTTTAAACATAAAAGAAGCCAAATGCATAGTACCAAGAGAGTGTATAAATCTTTTAGTAGTAATCGATGGATATGAAAAATAAGCCAATGCATTTTGCGTTATAAACTGCAATCTATTTACTATTTTTGTTTGTAGAATTTTATCTTCTAATTTTGTATATTCTATATGATTATATATAGTGTCGTTTATTAATCTATTTTGAATTTTCATTTCCTTTTTTAATATGTAGTATTATATTCTTCTTGATTTGATTATTCCTTAATTTTATGTATTAATTGTAATTTAATTATAAATAATATAATATACTAATAATTATTATCATTAAGGAAAATATATGGAAGAATATATTATTTATGCAATAGGCTTTCTCGCACTAGCTTTTATTTTGAAAAAAATATTTACAAAAGACGGTAGTTGTGGATGTGGTGGAAAAGGAAGTTGTTCTAAAAAGTAGAACATAATAGCTCTACTTTTCATCAATCTTTTCTTTTTTCAAATATTCTCTCAGTAAATTGGGCAAATTTACCTCTTACTGCTTTATCTAATTCTATTGCAAATATTTTTAATTCGGGATGAGTTTCATTTGTTTGTTTTAGAAGTGTAGTAAGACCATTATTATATTTATTTAAATATAAGTTATCTATTTGTCTATTTGAACCAATTACAATTGCCATACAAGATTCATCAAGTCTTGATAAAATCAGTTGTGTAGTTTTTTCACTACTATTTTGCCATTCATCCATAATAACAATAGCTGAACTTAATGTTCGTCCTCTAGCTTCTCCTGGCCAAAGAGTTTCAATATTATACTTAGATTGGAGTTCGGAAATTTTTGTTTCTATTGATTGAAGATTATCTTTATTCTCACTTTTTTTTAGCTGTTTTTTAGCTATAAATTCTAATGTATCTTGAACAGCCATATTATAGATTCTAAATTTCTCATCATTACCTGATAAATATCCAATATCTTCACCTTTATCTAGTGATTCAATTGAATTTCTTACATATACAATTTTGTCATAAAAGCCTAAATCTATTAATCTCATAGCACTAACAATTGACATCAGTGTTTTACCACTTCCTGCTTTTGCATCAATCACTAATAATTCAAACATATTTGAAATAATAGCTTTTGTAAATAATTTTTGTTTTAGATTCACTGGTTTAACTTTTAAAGCTTTAAAGTCTGTAGTTTTTAAAGTATCAATTCTATCATTATAAATAATTGCATATTCACTATTTCCATCAGAACTATTGAAAATATATGAAAAGTTTTCTTTTTCATACTCTTTATCAATTTTTAAAATATTTTTATTATTCAAAGAGTTGAATTTTGAAGAATCAAGTTCAATAGTTTTTACAAAACCAAATTTTGGAAGTGTAGATTTATCATCATGAAGTGTTTCTGTTTTGATACCTTTAAATAAAGCAAAAGTCCTAGCGTAAACATCAAGAGATAAAAAAATAGTTTTAGCACCTTTATAATAATCTCTTGCAACACAAGCCGTTTCGATAATCCTTTTATCATTACTTTCTGATAAATGAACTTGTTCTATTACTGTTTCATAAACATCTTTTGAAATAATATCAATATTAATTTCATCATTAAAAAGTTTTACAACTTTAAAGCCAGTTTTATAATCAATTTCTTTTATTTTCATCAAAGCCAAAAGTCTTGCAAATTCTCTTGCATAATATCCTAATTCATTTGATAGTTTTTTCTTGTCCTCAAGTTCAAGTAAAACAGTCTCAGGTATTACTATGTGGTTAGTTTTATTTTGTGATATTTTATAGAGATTTTGTAAGTTTTGTAAGATGATGTTAGTATCTATTACGTATATTTTTTCTTTCATAAAAAATTGTAACAAGAATATGTTACAAATGAATTACAGATAAAGTATAAAAAATAGATATTTTAAAGATTAACGATTAAAGTTTAGGAATGATTCCTAAACTTTTGATAATCTTTTAAGTGCTTGGATCATTCCAATTGCAGTTTCTTCATTTAATGGTTTTTCATAAGTAGTTAAAAGTTCTCTAGCTAAGATATTAGCTCCTAAATGTTGAAATTGTATTCTCATAGCTTGAAGACCTTTAGCACCTCCACCACCACTGTGTGTTGCTAACCCAATAATTTTATCATTGAATGCATCTCTCCAATCTTTTGTAGCTCGTGAAGTCCATGCCATTGCATTATTAAGTACAGGTGGCATAACTCCATTATATTCAGGTGCTACAATAATAAAAGCTTTTAGATCTAATATTTTTGTTGCTAAATCTAAAACAGTTTCGGGAATTCCATTTTCTTCTTCTTCAATTGTACTATATAATGGTAATCTTAAATCTACTAAATTTATTAATTCTACTTCACAATTCTCTTTTAATGCTAATTCTTCAAGTTTTAAACCTAATTTCTGATTATTATTTGAACTAGCTACTAGTATTCCAATTTTTGACAATATGTATTCCTTATTTATAATATATGGTTTTATAATTATATCTAAGGAATACTTGAATTAGTTGATTAAAATGATAATAATAAATCTGATATTATAAACTCTTCATAAAAAGTCTAATATTTTAGGATATAATTAAAACAATGAAGAACAATAATGAAAAACAAATATTAAAAATAATTAAATATGCACCTTCGTCTTTTGTTATAATTTTCTCTATGATAATTACAATTTGGCTATATGTTGAAAATAAAAGTATATTCCAAAAAGAGAAAAAACAAATTGAAAATGAATATATCTTAGAGACTAAAAATAAACTAAAAAGTGATATATCTTTGGTTTATAATATTGTTAATAATTCTTATAAGAATATTGAAGTTGAATTAAAGAATTCAATAAAAACAAGAGTATATGAAGCTCATACTATTGCTACAAATATATATGAAAAATATAAAAATACAAAAACAAAAGATGAAATATTTGAACTTATAAAAGTTACATTAAATGAAATAAGATTTAACAATGGAAGAGGGTACTTCTTTATTGACAATATAGAGGGAAGAAAAGTTTTATATCCAATTGATAGTAAAATCGAAAATAAAATCATGATTGATTACAGAGATAGTAATGGTTATGAATTTGTAAAAACAATTATTAAAACTATAAAAGATAAATCAGAAAGATTTGATGAATACTATTGGTATAAACCAAATAAAGGAATGAAAACATATAAAAAGATTTCATTTTATAAATATCTAGAGCCCTACAATATGGTTATAGGAACGGGTGAATATGTAGATGAATATGAAGCATTTGTTAAAGAAAAAACATTAAAATATTTAACATATATTAAAAAAGATACTAAAAAAGATATTTTTATTCTTGATTACTCAGGTAGGTTTGTATTATATAAAGATAATAAATTTATAGGGAAAAATGTTTTAGATGTAGAAAAAGATAAAAGTGTTAAAGATTTGATAGAAAATATGCCAAGTATGTTAAATAAGCATAGTTTATTTATTGAATATAAAGCTTCAAATAATAATAGAATAGGGTATGCAAAAAAATTTAATGATTGGTCATGGATACTTGTCTCTTCTTATTCAAAGGATAAGATGGGGAAGCTTATTCAAGATAAAAAAGAGTTTCTTGATAACAAATACGAATCTTTTATATATAAAATTTTTACAATAAGTATTATTCTAACTTTTGTATTATTAATTGTATCAATTTATATTTCAAAGACTCTAAAATACAAATTTGATAAATATAAAAAAGATTTAAATGAAAAACAAAATATATTATTTCAACAATCAAAAATGGCTTCAATGGGAGAAATGATTGGTAATATTGCACATCAATGGAGACAACCACTTTCAACTATTTTAACAGCATCTACAGGAATGCTTTTACAAAAACAGATGAATAATCTAGAAGATGAGTTTTTCTTTGATGCTACAAAAAGAATAAATGCATCAGTAAAGCATTTATCAAAAACAATTGATGATTTTAGGAATTTTTATAGTCCACATAAAATCAAGACAAACTTTTCTTTAAAAAATACATTTAATACTACATTAGATTTATTACAAGCTCAACTAACATCAAAAGATATAAGAATAGTAAAAGATATAGAAGATATTGAAATGTTTAGTTATGAAAATGAATTGATACAAGCATTAATAAATATAATTAATAACGCAAGAGATGAATTAATAAAAAAAGATAAGAATGTAGAAAAAGTAATATTTATTAGTTCTATAGTTTCTGCTAAAAAAGTTAGTATAATCATAAGAGATAATGCAGGAGGTATATCTGCTGATATAATAGAAAGAATCTTTGAACCATACTTTACAACAAAGCATAAAGCACAAGGTACAGGTATTGGTTTATATATGACAGAAGAAATTATAGTTAAACATTTAGATGGAAAGATATCTGTAAAAAATCATGATTTTATATACAATAATAAAAAATACACAGGAGCTGAATTTACTATTGAATTTGATTTATAAATATAATCTTAAAATAAGTTTGTATTTATGAATTTAATAAATGTAATGATTTTATATAAATTAGTAAGTAAATGTAGTTTGTGATTTTTAAAAAGAAAGTTTTAATTTAATAACACAGTGGTGCGAATGGTCGGAATTGAACCGACACTCCGAAACCGGAATTGGATTTTAAGTCCAACGCGTCTACCTATTCCGCCACACTCGCACTTATTGGTAGTTGATTTGTTTGTGTTATTAATATTAAAAAAATGGTGGCTCGAGACAGAATCGAACTGTCGACACAAGGATTTTCAATCCTTTGCTCTACCGACTGAGCTATCGCGCCACACGTGGTGGGAAGAGAAGGACTCGAACCTTCGAAGCCGTAGGCGGCGGATTTACAATCCGCAGGATTTGACCACTCTCCAACCTTCCCGAAATACTCAAATGATGGATGGGGTAGAAGGATTCGAACCTTCGAATGCTAGCACCAAAAGCTAGTGCCTTACCACTTGGCGATACCCCAATCGTTTAAGTGGCGGTATTATAATACCAGTTACTTTAAAGATAACTGAAATTATAATAGAGATAATGTAAAATATTGAAATTTTTAAGTATTTAAAAAAAATACTTATTATTCATAGGGTGTGATTACAGGTGGGAACTGTTCAAATGATTTTTTGATTGCACTTGCAATAGTTCTTTTGTTTTTATGATTTTGAACTGGGTTTGAAAATTGTAGATATTTAATAGAACCTTGTTCTGTTTTTTCTCTTTTATAAACAAAGGCAACTTTTTTACCAAGCTTAACAGTATTATCATAAATCACTTTTGCATATTCACTTATATATGGGAATTCTTTCGAACTGATTTTATCTCCCCATGCAAAAAATACAAATTTTCCACTAGGAATTAGGTTTGCAGCATCCAAATACATAATTTCTCTTTCAAACTCTGTATTTTGAGCTGAGTTATATATTTCTAAATCATCATTAAATTTCATTAAAAGTGTTGAAGCATCAATGTTTTGTTCATTTAGATTAAATAAGTTTCTAATCTCTACTATTTTACCAGCACAATGTTCACTCATAGCTTGTTTAAAGACTGTGATATATGTTTCTGCTTTTAATTCTACCATTTCTCCAAAACTATCAAAGTTTTGATCTAGTAAGTAATTATTTGAATCATAACCTACAGGAGTTACTACAGGGTTGTATAAAAAAACTGTACCTATTATGTTTTTTTTTCTTTCTTTAGCTGATTTAATTTTCGCTTTTAATTCTTTAGGAGTTATTACTTCATCTTCTGCACCAAAATACATATAGCTAGATGTAATAAAAATCTCTTCATATTTAGTTTCAATTGTTCCAAAATATTGCATAAAATTCCTTATTTATTTCTTTTGGGATAGTAACAAATCTTAGTATATAGTTTGCTTATACTAGTGTTACTTCCTTTTTTGGTATGTTTTTAAGTTTGCACATTCTTTTAATATCTCATCATAATACTTTGTATTAGAATATTTATCTTTTAGTTTATCAAAATATTTACCATAATTGTTATCTATATATTTATTATAAGTTTTATTTCTTGTATAAGACCAAGTTCTAGGTGCTTCATAAGAAGTAATTTCTTTTGGATAACTATAAGATGATTTTTTTGCAAAGTTTATATCAAAAAGTGCTAATTCTGATTTTGCTAGCATATATGTGATTTTTGCTTTAAACTCTTTATTTTTTGCATATTTTAATGCTTTTTCATAATACTTTATAGAATCATTTACTTTTTTTAGTTCCAATACTTTATTATGAAACGAATAAACACTTCTGTATTCTGTAGTAATTATATTAGAGTTCCCAAAATAACTTAGATTATAGATGGCATTTGCATATAAATAGTTGTCAATTGCACTATTTGGAGTGTTTTTTAATACTTCTTGTATTTGTATTATTTTGTCCAAAAACTCTTTTATCGTATATGTTTGTTTTTCCCCTGAACGATTATTTCCTCTAATTGAAACATTAAAAGGATTGAATTTTATATATTCATTTAGATAATTACTTTTTATTTTACGGGCTTTATCAAACTCTTGATTATTGATTAAAAGTTTAATCTGGGTTTTCTTTAGACTTTCATCAAAGCTAAAACTATTATCAATTTTTTTTATTTTTTCTTGTTCTTTATATTTTTCTTTAAAATACTCTTCCATTTTTGATTTACTTTTGACATTGATAAATTGTTTAAATTCATCTAAAGATTCTAAGGTAAAAGAACTGTTATTTAAGTTGTTGATATTTGCACTCAAAAAGGCTTTAAACGTATCATTTTGTTTTTTATATAATTTTTCTAGTATTACAAAAGTATAGTTTTGTATTGCATTTGATGTGTGATCTTTATCATTTGTTAATTTTGTCATTTGTGAATAAATATCATTTTCTATTTGTATATTTATACTTTTTAGTTGATTTAAATTTACAATATAATTAAATGTTTGTGTTTCGTGATTATCATTTGAAAGTAGAAGCCCAGAAGCAATCTCTTTTGCTTTTTTCAAGTTATTAGAATACAAATTAAAATATCCTAAAGATAAGTTTATTGTATACATATCATCTTTTTTTATTGTTTGAAGATAGTTTATAAACTCTTGTGTTGGAAAATTACGTACATAATAATCATCTAAATCAAAGAAATGCTGTGAATTTAAAAGGGCTTTATATAGAACAAAATCAAACCAAACAGAATTTTTATCAATTTTATATATATTTTTTAATTCTTCTATAATATTGCTATTTTTATTTAATGCTCTAAGTGCATATAATCTTGCTTTTTCGTAGTTTGAAGTAGGGATATTTACAAGAGTATTCCACTGTTCTTTTGTATGTATATGGTTGAAATTATAATAAGCTAAGTGCCAGTTTATTTTGTCTTTATCTAGTAATTTTGAGAACTCATAAACACCTTTTTGTATTTTTTTATCTTTGATTAACGCACCTGCATAAATACCTTGAATCCAATCTTTTACGATTGTTTTTTCTTTTGTTTGTAATAAATAGCTATACTTTTTATATATTTCTAAAGGTTTTAACTCTTTATAATGTGCTAATCGTAAACTTAAGTAAAAGTATCTAAGTTTTAGCCATTCTGGGATATTCGTGTTTATTCTTTTTATAGCTTCATTTATAAGTACTTCTTCTTTTATTTCTGGTTCTTTTTGATTACTGTAATAATAATTTACAACGTATTGTTCTTGATTTTGAATAAAATTCAAATACGCTTTTATATTTTCATCTTTTATAAGTGAAATATTTTTTCTTTGGTAAACTATTTGCTCAATTGTTTTAAGACTTAAGTTTTGTTTTAAATGCTTTTGCCACTCTTCTAAATTGGCTTGTTTTGCTCTATTTTTATAATCATCAATAATATCATTATAAACTGCAGCACTATCTAAATTTCTTTTTTGATTTGAAAAAGGAAGTTCTCTTTCTTCAAGAAATAAAAATGATCTATTGCTATAGTCCCAACCACCAGCACATGAAAATACGGCAATTTTTAAAAGCAGTGTAAATAATAAAATTTTTATAATCATTTGTAACCTTTAAGTAAATTTGTTAAATTGTATTTATCTTTGTAGGAAAAAGTATAGAATACAATTTCGTTAAATCGATTTGAAGCAATTTTAAAAAAGTCGCTTAAAGCTGTCTTTATATCTTTTTCTTTTGAATCTTCAAATCTAAATATATCATCTTTGTAAACATATCGTCCTTTGAAATAATCACTTTCTAAACACTTATAAATATTAGGAGATATTTCTATAAAGTTTGAAGAAAAATCTTCTTTTTTTGCTCCTTGGATTATTTCTAAAGCTACACTTTTTCTAAACCAAATAGCTTGAGAATATAAAGGAAGTGCTAGTTTTAATTTCAAAGGATAAATATCAAAATTATAGTGATATTTTCTAGCAATATTATTATCTAAAATAGAATTTTTTGTTTCAAGTTTTGTAATAGTTGACATATTATAGTACATCAATAAACCATAATCAACAGGAGGAACACCCGTTCTTTTAGCGTATTTTACTTGATGAAGTCGTATTGTTGCACTTAATTTTATAGCTAGTTTATTTTTTAAATCTTTTAATAAATCAAAATAATTAGACCTAGTCAAATCAGACCAATCGCAGTCTATTTGAAGCTCATTATATTTATAATTTTTATTGTTTAGTGCTTTTAATGTATCTTGAATACTTTTGGAAATCTCTTTAAAAGATAGATTTTTCATAGCTTCATTTGTAATATAAACAACTGGTACAAAACCATCGTTTGGCTTAGTTTTAAAGCTTGTACGTATGGGTTCTATTTTATTTGAATATGTTACTTCAAGTACTTTTATATAAAGTTTTTCTTTTATATTTACTTCATTAAAACTATTTTTCCAATGATAAAAAGAGTAGGTGAGTTTTGCTGTATTATTTGAAGTATAAAATATTGTAGCAATAATTAGAGAAGAAATAATACTTATAATTAAAACTATTTTTTTCATTTTTTCATTCCAATTACATACATTTAGAAAGCATTCACTTTATTTATTCTATTTTTCTTTAACCACTCTTCTTGCATTTGTTTCATTTTTTTACCACTTGTTTTTTTGCCTGAATATTTAGTATAAGTAGATTTTGAGAAGTTATTTTCATCACCTTCTTTGTAAACATAATCTAAGTTTAAAGAAGCTGGATAAATGGCACTTTTAACCCTAGTTGCTGCTACATAATAGATATTTAGCTCTTCATTTAGTTTTAAAAATGAAACTTTATTTTTAGGATTTGATAACTCTTTTTTTGTAATAAAATCATCTGCCATAATAACTTGATCATACTCTAAACCTTTTGATTTATGAGTAGTTGTAAAAATTAAATCAGCTTCATCTTTTGTTGTTGTTATTTGTGATTTTATCTTTTTATTTATCTCAAATATATTATCGCCATAAGTATTAATAAACTTAATAATATTTAGATAATCTTGATTTTTTGTATCTTTTGCAAACTGTTCTAACTCTTGAATTGTTTCAAAATCTTTTATTTCATCTACTGTTATTTTGTCATTCTTTTTCTCTTTTAGATGAAAAATAGAATAAACAGTTTGATTCATAAATGAGTAAGAACCATAACCACCTTCAAAATATATTTTTTTATCATCTTGAATAAAGTGAACTATTTGTTGAATAAGACCAAAAGTTGAACGAGCAATAACACAAATAGGTTTTTTATAATCAATTGCTTTTTCACCAATATTGGTAATCGTATCAAGACCTGAAATTTTTAGAAGTTTGCCATTGTTATTTTTATATAATGAGTTTAAATTTTGCTCTAAATATTTTGCATAAGTATTACTAAATCTAAAGCTTTTTGATAGTTCATAAGCTGGTAATTCTATTTTATTTAAAGCGTTTATAGCGTATCTAAAAGAGTAGATTTGTTGAAAAGAATCACCAACATAAATACGTCTACATTTTTGTGCTTCGACAATTCCAATCATTACATCTGAAATATCCTGTGCTTCATCTACAAGTATTAAATCATAACCAAGATTTGTGCTGACTTTTTTGTTTAAATAAAACATTTTTAAATAAAAATCGTGAGTAGCATCTATTAGTTTATTTTTCATTGCAGATAAAATATGTTTTAAATGGTTTAGTGCTTTTTTCTCATCTTTATTTAATAGTTCTAAAACTTTTGCACTTAAATCACCGTGTTTTTTGTATGATTCTAATAGTTTCAGATCAAGTGCGATTAATGATGAATTACAATAAAAATTTACTAAATCTTTTATCAAAGCAACATATTCAGCAACAGGATAATAGTTTGTTCTTTTGTTAAAAGTTTGCTCATAACCATTTAATAGTTGCTCTATTACTTGAATTTTTAAATCGTGTGCTAAATTGTATTGGTAAGCACTTACTTTTTGATATGCCAAAGAGTGAATTGTACTCACATTCATATGATTTAGATTATATTCTTTTAGTTTTTTTTGTAGGCTTACTTGTAGTGATTTATTATATGCAAGATATAAAATCTTTAGATGAGAGTTTTTTTTTGCATATTCAAGTAAAGTAGTAGTTTTACCACTCCCTGCAACGGCATTTATTTTAAAAGACTCTTCTTTTGCATTTATTATATTTTCTTGCTCTTTAGTTAATGTCATTATTATACAAATACCCTTTTATTTTCGATTTTTTTAATATTTGAGAAATTATCAAGATAATCTAAATAAGTTACTAGATATTTTCTACTCATTGGAAATTTTTCTTTAAAATTAGCAATTTGAATAAAACCATCTTCTTTTATAATCTCTTTCATTTTTATAATAATATTATTTAAGCTTTCAGAGTGAATAAAAAGATTATGCTGAAGTCTAACGACTTGTTTTTTTGCTGTTAAAGCTTTTAAAATATCATCACCTAATTTTCTATCTAAATCTAGTTCATCATAGATATTATAAGGTGCAGTTGGTGTAATATCTTCATCTTTTAATCTTGCTAAAAATGAATCTTCTAAATTCTTTGCAAAATCCTCTTTGATATTTGCATTTTTATATAGATTATTATCCTTAGATAAAAAGTCTTCATTTACTAAATCATCAAGTGCTAATTGAATAAAAGAAGTACTAGCCCATTTTAATCGTAAGCCAATTGATGCATTTGAAAGTAGGGCATAACTGTTTTTAGTATAAATATCTCTTATTGAATTTATGATTAATTCTTTTGTTTCAATAGGATAAACCACAAGCTCTTTTTCATCAATAAATACATTTTCTAAATCTTTAGCAAATGATATAGCTTCTTCATGAGAAAGTGCAAATCTTTGAGCTGAAGAGATTATTCCTAATCCTTTTTTATGAGCTTGAAGAAGTTGATAATATGCATCTTTAAAGTTGTTCTCATTTAAAGATTCTAATAACTGTTTCTTTTGATTCTTTTTCATTGGATCAATAATTGGATTTAAAACTTTTCCACCTGAAATAGTTTGATTTCCTTGTCTAATGATTAGTTTTTCTGCAAATATAGTAAATAAGTTTTCATCTGCTTTAATTGTGGCAAAACCACTATCTAATTCCTCTGTTGAATCAAATAATAAGATTTTAGCTTCAAATTTCTTTGCACCAATAAATATAGTATATGATTTATTGTGATGTACTTTTTTTCCTTTTAAAGCCTTAAAAGAGATATCTATTTCATCAAAGCCTCTAATATGACCTTTTTTTGTGATTAAATCACCTCTTTTTATATTTGTACTATTTATTCCTTGTAAGTTTAAAGCAGCTCTATTTGAAATATTTGCTTCAAGAGTATTTTCATTATGTACTTGAATATTTTTTATTTTTGATTCTTTTTGTGCTTGGCAAATAAATACTTTTTCATTTAACTCAAGCTTTTTCCCTAATACTGTTCCTGTTACAACTGTACCAATTCCTTTTGGTGAAAAAACTCTATCTACATAATATCTAAAGAAGTTTTCTTCTTGTTTTGTAGAATTTTTAATCGTAAACAAGTTGTTTTTTAGTTTTTCTATTGATTCGGGTTTATATATTGAAACTTCTTGTACAAATTTAATATCAAAATCAAAGTCATTTAAAAATGAAAGAGTTTTTTCTTTTGTTTTTTCTAGTTCGTCTGCACTAACTAAATCACTTTTTGTAATTACTAAAATTAAATCTTTTATTCCAAGTAAATTAATAATCTCAATATGCTCAATAGTTTGAGGCATAATACCTTCAACAGCAGAAACAACCAACATTACATAATCAAATCCAAAAGCACCTGCAATCATATTTTTTACAAGTTTTTCATGTCCTGGAACATCAATAAAAGCAATATTTTGTTGCGCTCGTGAAAGATTTGAAAAAGATAAATCAATAGTAATACCTCTTTGTTTTTCCTCGTTTGTACTATCACCTTCATAACCATTTAAGGCTTTGATTAGAGCAGTTTTTCCATGGTCAATATGTCCTGCTGTTCCTATGATTATATTTGCCATTAGTTAAAAACCTTTTTGATTATAGCTTCAATTTTTTTTATTTCATTTTCTTGAATACTTCTAAAGTCGATTAAAACTTTTTCATTTTCTATTCTTGTGATTAGATTCTCATTTCTTAGTATTTTCTCAATTTTATTTACTTTGTAATCTTTGTATGAAATACTTAAAGCAATAGTTGGAATCTTTTTATTTGGAGTTGTTCCTCCACCTATTAAAGATTGAGTTTTTATAATACTGCAATCACAAATAGAATCTATTGAATTTTTTAAAGTTAAAGCTCTTTTTTCTAACTCTTCTACAGGAGTATTTAACATTTTTAAAGTAGGAATATCATCAAGTTTATTTTCTAAATATGAAGTAAGAGTATCTTCTAAAATACTTAGTGTAATCTTATCAACTCTTAGCATTCTTAAAAGTTGATTTTGTTTAATCTTATCTATTAACTCTTTTTTACCAATGATAATACCAGCTTGAACAGAACCTAATAGTTTATCACCTGAAAAGCTTAATAAACTTGGATTGTATTTCATTATTTTTAAAATAGAAGGCTCGGCAAGGTCAAGATTATAAGGCAAGTCAATTATATGACCACTTCCCATATCATAATAATCAATCACGTTTTTTTCTTTTGCAGTTTTAACAATATCTTCATAAGAAACTTCAGAAGTAAAACCCTCAATAGTATAGTTTGATTTATGAACTTTCATAAGCATTGAAGTGTTTTCATTTACAGCATTTACATAATCTTTTAAATGAGTTTTATTTGTAGTTCCAATCTCTTTTAAAATAGCTCCACTTTGAACCATCACATCAGGAACTCTAAAACTTCCGCCAATTTCAACAAGTTCACCACGACTTACAACTGCTTCCTTGCCTTTTGAAAAAGTATTTAATACCAAGAAAACAGCACTTGCATTGTTGTTTACAACAATAGCATCTTCACAACCTGTCAAAGCTTGAAGAGTTTTAACAATGTGAGAATATCGCTCACCCCTTTTGCCTTTTTCTAAATCGTATTCAAGATTGTTATATGATGTTGCAATATTTAAAGCTTTTTTAAAACTTTTTTCATTTATCAAAGAACGCCCTAGATTTGTATGAACAATAATTCCAGTTGCATTTATAACACTTTGTAAAGAGGGTGAAAGAAGAGAATTATACTTTGAAATCACATTATAAATAAGTTTTTGCTCATCAATAGTATCTATTTTGTTTGCTAAAATATCAGCTCTTAAATTGGCGATTAACTCTTTTGATATTTGTGTTATTAAAGATTTTGAAAAATCATTAAACACTTTGTTGTTGATAAACCTATCAACCTTTGGAATGCTTTTTAATAAACTCATATAATTAACTCTTTCAGATGTTTTTAAAACTAAATAATGTAAACTCAAATTCTCAAGTGGGGGGTATGCGATCCTGGTGGACGCCACAGGTTTCAACCCTGATTGGTGGTTTACGTGTGTAAGCCGCGGTAGGTTCGATTCCTACACCTTCTCGCCACTTTTTTAACTACCTAAAATCAAACTTTAAATATTTGCATCTTTATTTTTTACAGCGATTGTACCTTAAAAAATGTCAACAAAGCCTTAAGTTTTATACTTCAAAAAAGATTAATATTAAAATAGATAATATAAATAATAAAATAAATTAATAATATTTTTCAAGTTAAAATATATGTAAAAGGTTTGAAATGAAAAAAATACTAAGTCTTGATTTAGGTATTACAAGTATTGGTTATAGTGTATTAAAAGAAATGGAAAATGACAAATATTTTTTAATAGATTATGGCGTTAGTATGTTTGATAAAGCAACAGATAAAGATGGCAAGTCTAAAAAACTTTTACATAGTGCCAGTGCAAGTGCTTCAAATCTTGTAAATTTACGAAAACAAAGAAAGAAAAACCTTGCAAAACTTTTTGAGGAGTTTGGGCTTGGAGAACAAGAGTATTTTTTATATCAAGAAAAACAAAATATATATAAAAATAAATGGGAATTAAGAGCAAAAAAAACATTTAGTGAAAAACTTAAGATTGAAGAGTTATTTACAATATTTTATGCCATAGCAAAACATAGAGGTTATAAATCTCTTGATAGCACTGATTTACTTGAAGAATTGTGTGAAGAGTTGAATATACCTTTTAAAGAAGATAAGAAAAGTAAAAAAGATGATGAAAAAGGGAAAATAAAAGCCGCTCTTAAAAATATAGAGAATCTAAAACTTGAATATCCAAACAAAACAGTTGCTACAATAATCTTTGAAGAGGAGTTAAAACAAGCAACGCCGACATTTAGAAATCATGATAACTATAAATATATGATAAGAAGAGAAGATATAAATGATGAGATTGAAAAGATTATAAAATCTCAGGAGAAATTTGGCTTATTTGATAAAGATTTTAATACAGATAATTTTATATCAAAGCTTATACAGACAATAGATGACCAAAAAGAGTCTTCAAATGATATGAACTTATTTGCACCTTGTGAGTTTTATAAAGAGCATAAGGTATCACACCAATATTCACTTATAGCTGATATTTATAAGATGTATCAAGCTGTCTCAAATATCACTTTTAATAAAAAACCTACAATAAAAATATCAAAAGAGCAGATAAAATTAATAGCAGATGATTTTTTCCAAAAAATAAAAAAAGGGAAGAATATTCTTGATATTAAATATAAAGATATTAGAAAGATTTTAAAACTATCTGATGATATAAAAATATTTAATAAAGAAGATAGCTACCTAAATAAAGGAAAAAAACAAGAAAATAGTATTATTAAATTTCATTTTATAAGCAGTTTATCAAAGATAGATAATAGTTTTATTCTAAAAGCTTTTGAAAAAGAAAATCCCTATGTAGAACTAAAAGAGATATTTGATACTTTAGGTTTTGAAAAATCTCCTAAAACAATATATGAAAAACTAAAAAATAAAGTAGATGATAAAACAATTATAGAACTTATTAAAAATAAAACTGGTTCAAGTTTGAGAATTTCATCTTATGCAATGATTAAACTTATACCATATTTTGAACAAGGTTATACTCTTGATGAGATAAAAGAAAAATTAGAATTAAATAGATGTGAAGATTATAGTGAATTTAAAAAAGGAATTAAATATCTTAATGTTTCGCAATTTGAAGAAGATGATAAGCTACCTATAAATAACCACCCCGTAAAGTACGTGGTGAGTGCAAGCTTACGACTTATTAAACATCTTCATATTACTTACGGAGCATTTGATGAAATAAGAGTAGAAAGTACAAGAGAACTTAGTCTTAGTGAAGATGCAAAAAAAGAGATAGAAAAAGCTAATAGGGCTTTAGAAAAACAAATAGATGAGATTGTAGGAAACAAAGAATATCAAAAAATTGCAGAACAATATGGAAAAAACTTAAGAAAATATGCACGTAAGATTTTGATGTATGAAGAACAAAATAGAAGAGATATTTATACAGGAAAAGGTATAGAATTTGAAGATATATTTACAAATACAGTTGATTTAGACCATATCGTGCCTCAAAGTGTAGGAGGACTTTCTGTAAAACACAACTTTGTTTTAGTTCATAGAGATAGTAATCTTCAAAAATCAAATCAACTACCTATGGATTTTATAAAAGATAAAGAGGATTTCAAAAATAGGGTAGAAGACTTATTTAAAGAGCATAAAATTAATTGGAAGAAGAAAATAAATCTATTAGCAACAAATCTTGATGAGGTTTTCAAAGATACTTTTGAAAGTAAAAGTTTAAGAGCTACAAGTTATATAGAAGCCCTAACTGCACAAATTTTAAAAAGATATTACCCTTTTTCAAATGAAAAAAAACAAAAAGATGGTAGTGAGGTAAGACATATCCCAGGAAGAGCTACATCAAATATACGAAAAGTATTAAAAGTAAAAACAAAAGTAAGAGATACTAATATTCACCATGCAATAGATGCGATTTTAATTGGACTTACAAATCATTCTTGGCTTCAAAAATTATCAAATACTTTTAGAGAAAATTTGGGTGTTATAGACGATAAAGCAAGAGCTAGAATAAAAAAAGATATTCCACTTATCGAAGGAATTGAACCAAAAGAGCTTGTAGAGATGATAGAAGATAGATACAATGAGTTTGGAGAAAATAGTATCTTTTATAAAGATATTTTTGGTAAAACAAAAGCAGTGAATTTTTGGGTATCGAAAAAACCAATGGTTTCAAAAGTACATAAAGATACTATATATGCTAAAAAAGCAAATGGTATTTATACAGTTAGAGAAAATATTACCAATAAATTTATATCACTTAAAGTGACAACGACAACTAAATATGATGATTTTATGAAAAAGTTTGAAAAAGAGATATTGCATAAAATGTATTTATATAAAACAAATAAAAATGATGTGATATGTAAAATAGTTCAAAATAAGGCAGATGAAATAGCTTCACTTTTAGAAGAGTTTAGTGCTATTGATACAAAAGATAAAGAACTTGTAAGTGAATCAAAAATAAAACTTGACAATTTAATACATAAACCACTTATAGATAATAATCAAAATATCATACGAAAAGTGAAGTTTTATCAAACAAACCTCACAGGGTTTGAGATAAGAGGAGGTCTTGCTACTAAGGAAAAAACATTTATAGGGTTTAAAGCATATTTAGAAAATGAAAAATTGCAATATGAAAGAGTAGATGTATCTAACTATGAAAAAATAAGAAAAGAAAAAGATAATAGTTTTAAAGTATATAAAAATGATATAGTATTTTTTATTTATTCTGATGGAAGTTTTAGGGGTGGAAAGATTGTGAGTTTTCTTGAAGATAAGAAAATGGGTGCATTTTCTAATCCCAAGTTTCCCGCAAGCATTGGACTTCAACCAGACTCATTTTTAACTATATTTAATGGTAAAGCAAATAGTCATAAACAACAATCTTTAAATAAAGCAATTGGAATAATAAAATTAAACCTAGATATTTTAGGAAATATAAAATCATATCAAAAAATAGGCTCTTGTAATAGTGAACAGTTAGATTTTATTAAAAATATAAAAAGTTGATGTTATGGGATGGAAAATAATACATTTAAGCAAAGCTTGCAAAATAAAAATTAAGAGTGAAAATTTACTCTTATATTTTTATGAAGAGAAACAAGAAATAAAAGTGACGATAAAAGATATAGATTTTATTCTTTTTGATAATACACAGTTTTCTATAACTGGTAAAACTCTTGAACTCTTAGCTAAAAATAATATAGCTACTCTTTTTATTGATGAAGAGTTTACACCTTGTGGTATTTTAACTCCTTATTTTCAGCATAGTACAATGACTGAAATAGCTCACATACAAATTAGTTTAACAAAAGAGTTCAAAGAAAAAGCGTGGCAAGAGATAATTAAGTCAAAACTTATAAATCAGGCAAAAGTATTAGAACTATATAGAAGTTCAAAAGCTAAAGATTTAGTAAAATTGTCTTCACAAGTACAAATAGGTGATAAAAATAATGATGAAGCACAAGGGGCAAGGCTTTATTGGAAACAACTATTTAAAATACCAAACTTTAAAAGAGAACAAGGAGCTACTGATATTATAAATAGTATGCTTAACTATGGATATGCTATTGTTCGAGCTTGTATGGCTAGAAGTATTAGTGCTAGTGGGTTATTACCTATTTTTGGTATTTGGCATCAAAATAAATATAATGCTTTTAATCTTGTAGATGATTTAATAGAGCCTTTTAGAGCTTTTGTAGATATTCATATAAAAATATTAAGAAAAACCTATACGCATAAAATCTCATTAGATACACAATTGAAAAGAGAAATTATAAGCCTTTTAAATTTTGAATGTGTAGAAATAAAAGGTGGAATAAGTAATATTCCAAGAGCTGTAGAACTTTTTGTAATGAATTATAAAAAGGCTATGATAAAAGATGATAATTCGTTGATTCTTTATCCAAGTATCAAAGAGATGTATTTTAAATATGAGTGTCTTTAGAATTATGTGGTTAATGCTAATGTTTGATTTACCCACCAAAACAAAAAAACAAAGAAAAAAATATCATTGGTTTCATGCTGAACTAGAAAAAGAGGGTTATAGTATGATTCAATACTCTGTATATGGAAAAATATTTAGTTCAACAGAATCGGCGAAATTAGGTAAAAAAAGAATAAAAAAGTTTATAAAAACAAATATAAAAAATGGAAATATAAGAATACTAATGTTTACAGATAAACAGTTTGCATCTATGGATATAATAATTGGAGAGCAAAGTATTGAAGAAAAAAATGAACCAAAGCAATTATTGCTTTTCTAAAAAAGGGCAAGTGGTCGAAACCACTGCCTAAAGTCAGTTGCTAAAATAGCAACCTTAGTTTAATACCCCTATTAAACTGTTATGTGATATAACATTAATAATTTTAGCATAATATTTATAAAAGTACAAATTTGATAAAAAGTTTTATTTTTTATCGGTTTTAATACCCCTACAAACTGCTATGTGATACAATTACTGTTGCCGTGTCAAAATCTGTTGCTGTGTTTTAATACCCCTACAAACTGCTATGTGATACAATAACCTCTAAAACTTTATTTGTACCAACCTCGTTTTAATACCCCTACAAACTGCTATGTGATACAATATTTAAGTTTTTTATGATACAATTTCAGGAGTTTTAATACCCCTACAAACTGCTATGTGATACAATTAATAAATTTTTTTCTATCTTTTGATTTTTGTTTTAATACCCCTACAAACTGCTATGTGATACAATATAATGATGTAGTTGACTCAGGCTTGTCTGGTTTTAATACCCCTACAAACTGCTATGTGATACAATTTAATTTAAAATGGCTAGCTAAAGCAGAATGTTTTAATACCCCTACAAACTGCTATGTGATACAATATTCTTTACTTGCTTGGTCTAAGAACTCCAGTTTTAATACCCCTACAAACTGCTATGTGATACAATATTAGAAGATGAATTAT
This sequence comes from Poseidonibacter antarcticus, assembly GCF_003667345.1. Lineage (NCBI taxonomy): Bacteria > Pseudomonadati > Campylobacterota > Epsilonproteobacteria > Campylobacterales > Arcobacteraceae > Poseidonibacter > Poseidonibacter antarcticus. The sequence continues at coordinate 277,569 of NZ_RCWF01000002.1, read as the reverse complement.
TCAGTAAAGGTTAGTTTTAATACCCCTACAAACTGCTATGTGATACAATATATTTTCTTGTATGTTTCATAGGTACTCCGTTTTAATACCCCTACAAACTGCTATGTGATACAATATTAGTTGCTGAAGTATCAACTGATTCAATGTTTTAATACCCCTACAAACTGCTATGTGATACAATCTTTAGGTATCTCCATATAAGATGATACTAGTTTTAATACCCCTACAAACTGCTATGTGATACAATAAATTACGCAGTAAGAAAAGCAGCAAAGTAGTTTTAATACCCCTACAAACTGCTATGTGATACAATTGATATTGAAAAAGCAATGAAAAAAATGCAGTTTTAATACCCCTACAAACTGCTATGTGATACAATCTTTTTGTTTTCATTAAAAATAAAAATGTAGTTTTAATACCCCTACAAACTGCTATGTGATACAATTTATGACTACTTTTTGATAAGTCATTTTGAGTTTTAATACCCCTACAAATTGCTATGTGATACAATATTTTACAAAATAATGATGATTTTGTTACTGTTTTAATACCCCTACAAACTGCTATGTGATACAATTACATAGCCAATTTTAGGCGTGTCAGAATAGTTTTAATACCCCTACAAACTGCTATGTGATACAATTTCCCATTGTTGAGTTTCAAGCTTTCCACTGTTTTAATACCCCTACAAACTGCTATGTGATACAATAGCAAAGGTGCGGAGGCTATGATAATTACAGTTTTAATACCCCTACAAACTGCTATGTGATATTTTCTAAACCGATGCCTTAACAAATAAATAAACTGAAAGCAATATAAATATTCCAGCTACTATATAAAGACTTTTTGCTTTTTCTTTTTTCAAAATATTTTCATCTACTTCAAAAATTGCAATTGATTTCAAAGCTCCATTTTCTTTGAAGCTTAGAAATTTATAACCTTTTTTAGCATATTTTATTTTTAGTTTTTCTAGGTTTTTTTCTCTTTGTTCTTTGTTGAACCCACCAACAACTATACTTTTTTGCATTATTTTCCTATTTGGTATTTATTTTTTGTAATAGTTATATTATCATTTAATTTATAATCAACTAATAAATTTTTTAAACACTTACAACAACTAACATAGAAGCAATAATGAATAATAATCCTTGTAATATTTTTTTATAAAGTTCTTTATCAATTTTTCTTTTTAATTTAACTCCAAAAAATAATCCAACTGCAATAGCAAGTAAACTAAGTAATGAAATTTCAAAAGTATGCATTGTAAATGTTCCAAAATATAAAAATACTGCTAATTGTCCTATTTTTGTAAATAAAAAGCATAAGTTTGAAAGCTGAATTGTATCTTTTTTTGAGTATTTAAGCTCAAGCGTATACATAATCATCAAAGGAGCAACAACATTTGTAAGACCTGAGATAGTCCCACCAACTATTCCCAAGAAATACGTTGATGCTTTTGGATATTTTGAAACAAAAGCAGCTTTTATATTTATTCTTGATTGAATTAAATATAAAAAGATAATAAAAGCTAGTAGAAGTTTAAAAAACTCTGAATTTGTATATACAAGAAGAATAGTACCAATAATACTACCTATGACCATAAGAGTGATAATAAACCAAAACTTTTTTATAGCCTCAAAAAACTTACCCTCACTTACAATACTAGCAATATTTACAACCATTGTAGGAATAAGCATCAACATTATAGTAGTTTGAATATCCGTAAACAATGCTATAAGTGGAGTTGAAATCATACCAAATCCAAATCCAATACTTCCGTGAACCATAGAGGCAAAAAATACTATTACTGCTAATCCAATTATGAAATCCATTTCCATAAATTTATCCTTTGTTTTATATGAAACTTAGACCTTCTTCTAAGCTTTACCTTTTCCTATTTTTTATATGTCAAGTTTAAAAGAACCTAAATAGTTTTCGATACTTTTCCCTGATTGAACCCATTTTTCTATACCACCTTGAAGATTAGATACATTGCTAAATCCTAAATCTTTAAGCGTTTTTGCTCCAAGTAAACCTCTAGCTCCCTTAAGACAATAACAAACAACTTGATGGTCACTTACATCTACAAGTTTATCATCTACTGCAAATTCTAGTTTTCCTCTTGGTATTGTAAAAACTTTCTTCGCTGGAATTACACCTGATGCAAATTCATCTGCTTCACGTACATCAATAAGAACCATATTTTCAAGGTCTATTTCTTCTACAGTTATTTCTTTTATCTCTTTTTTAGCACTTTGAAGTAAAGTTTTTAAATGACCTTTAATTTGACTCATATCACAACGAGCATAATACTGTTCTAGTTTTTCATTTTTATTCATAAGAAATTCCCTTGGTATTTAAGATAGTTATAGTATTTTATTATAACACTAGTATAAAGATAAGTAAATACATTAGTAAATAGAGATATGAAAAAAGAGTAAATATTTTAAAATATTTGCTCTTTTTTGTGTAGGTGTGAGTTAATGAACTATAATATCTTTTGCAGCTTTTGGAATAACTTCTCCAATAATAGTAGCATAACCAAAAGATAAATCTTCAATTTCTTTTATATATTCTTTTGCATCATCTTTATCCATAGCTATCAATAATCCACCTGAAGTTTGTGCATCACACAATAGTACTTCAATATGACGAGCTAATCCACTCATATATAAAACTTTATCTTCAATATATTTCATATTTTTTTTAGTTCCACCAGGAATTACATTTTCTTCTGATAATGCAATTGCTTCGTGTATTATTGGAACTTCTGATGATTGAATTGAAAATGATGTATTAGCATTTACTGATTCTAAACTATGACCTAATAAACCAAATCCTGTAATATCAGTACAAGAACTTACATCATATTTTCTCATAATTTTAGAAGGTAAATAATTTAACGATGCCATAATATTAGCACAATACTTTATCATATCAATATGCAATAAATCTCTTTTAATTGCAGTTGTTAAAATACCCATTCCAAGAGGTTTTGTTAAAACTAAAACATGACCTATTTGCGATGTATTATTTTTTATAATATCATTTGGATGAATTATTCCAGTAACAGATAAGCCATAATACATTTCAGGTGATTCTATAGTATGACCACCTAATAATAATCCACCACATTCTTTGATTTTTTCATTTCCACCATTTAGAATTTCTCCCAAGGCTTCAGGTGATAAGTTCTTTTTATCAAATCCTACAATATTTAAAGCTGTTTTAACTTCTGCTCCCATTGCAAAGACATCTGATAGTGAATTTGCAGCTGCTATTTGTCCATAAACATAAGGATCATCTACAACAGGTGTAATAAAATCTAATGTTTGAACGATAGCTTGACTTCTATTTATTTGATATACACTAGCATCTTCAGCTGTGTCAAATCCTACTAATATTCTTTCATCTTTTGGCGAAAGGTTACAAAGAGTTTGTTTTAAGTCCCCCGGACCCATCTTTGCAGCACAACCAGCAGCTTGAACGAATTTAGTTAATTTATATTCGTTATTCATTTTTTCCTCTTTTTGGATGTTAAATATAATATTATAGTAGATTCTACATCCTTTTATTTTAAATTGATATTAATATTATATAAATAGTAAAAAAAAATTTACCATTTAATCTTTAGTTTATTTTTGATATAGTATGATTCACAATCAAAATAGCATTTAGACCTAAGGCTTAGGTTTGACATAAAGAAAATGATTATTTACTAATTTTACTTTACTTTATATCTTCATGTATGCTTCAAAATTATTGAGGTTTTTTTATGAAAAAAATACTTATTTCACTTTTAGTACTTTCAGCAGTACTATTTTCAAAAACATTTACTTTTACAGCGATTCCAGATCAAGATGAAACAAAACTAAAAGAAAGATTTTCAAAATTAGCAGTTTATTTAACAAAAGAGTTAAATGTAGATGTTAAATTTGTTCCAGTTAAGTCATATTCTGCGTCAATTGCAGCATTTAGAAATAATCAAGTTCAATTAGCATGGTTTGGTGGTTTATCAGGTGTTAAAGCTAGAATCGTAGTTCCAGGTTCTATTGCAATTGCACAAGGTGTTGAAGATACACAATTTAGATCATACATCATTGCAAATACTGCACTTGGTTTAGATAAAAATGAAGCTTTTCCAAAAGAAATTGCAGATAAAACATTTACTTTTGGCTCAAAAGGTAGTACAAGTGGTAGATTAATGCCTGAGTATTTTATTAGAGAAAACTTCAAAAAAGCTCCTGTTGATATTTTCAAAAAAGTAGGTTTCTCAGGAAGTCATACAAAAACTATTTCATTAGTTGCAAGTGGAGCATACCAAGTTGGTGCTGTTAACTTTAAAGTTTGGGATAGAGAATTAGCAGCTGGAAATATTGATACTTCTAAAGTAGAAATTTTATGGACAACTCCTACTTATCCTGATTATCAGTTTACAGCTCATGGTGATTTAGATGAGGTTTATGGTGCTGGGTTTACTGAAAAATTAACAAATGCATTATTAAATGTAAAAGATAAAGCAATTTTAGATGCATTCCCAAGATCTGCATTTATCAAAGCTAAAAACTCTGATTTTGATCCAGTATTAAATGTTGGAAAAGAAATAGGTTTAATCGACTAATAACATGGCATTTTATTTACAAAATGAATCTATTTCATACTTAGATAATGTAATCTTAGACTCTTTAACTTTAGAAATAAAAAAAGGAGAAAAGGTTGCACTTCTTGGTAAAAGTGGTAGTGGTAAATCAACACTAATAAAAAGACTTTATGAACTTGAAAAAGAGCAAAGCTCTTATATCCCACAAGAATTAGGTTTGGTAAATAATTTGTCAGTTTTTCACAATGTCTATATTGCAAGATTAGATGATTATTCTACTTTTTACAATATTAGAAATTTAATCAAACCAGCTTCAAAAGAGGTTGATGAGATTAGAAATATACTAAAAGATTTTGATTTAGAAGATAAGCTTTTTGTAAAAAACCATGATTTATCAGGTGGACAAAAACAAAGAACTGCAATTGCAAGATCACTTTTTAATCAAAAAAAGATTTTATTAGCAGATGAACCAATCTCAGCTTTGGATGAATATTTAAGTTCAAAAGTTTTAGAAGTTTTAGACAAAAAATATGAAACAATAGTTTGTGCAATTCACAATGTTGATTTAGCGGTTAAACATTTTCAAAGAGTAATCGGTCTAAAAAATGGAAAAATATTAGTTGATAAAAAATGCTCACAATTAACAGATGATGATAGACAAAAGTTGTATTATGTCTGTGACTAATAATACGAAAGTATCAGTACTTTTTATTTTTATAGGATTACTGTCTTTTTTTCTAGCAGATTTAGAAATTTCAACAGTTGATACTACACAACTAACAAAAGACTTTTTTTATGCAATTTTACATTTACAGTTTAATGACTATTCACTTTTATTTGAAGCTTTTTTAAATACTATTTCAATTGCAATTATTGCTATATTTGTATCTGCAATTATTGGTTTTTTTCTTGCATTGTTTTTTGGAAATGTTTTAGTTCGTATTTCACTTGCAATTACAAGAGCAATTCACGAACTTTTTTGGGCTTTGATTTTTTTACAAATATTTGGGCTAAATACATTAACTGCACTTTTAGCAATTATCATTCCATATAGTGCGATTTTAGGAAAAGTATACGCAGAAATACTTGAAGAACACGATACTTTTCCTAAAGTTTTACGAGGTAAAAATAGCTTTTCTTATTTTTTATTTACAAAAATACCAGATGCCTTTCCTCATTTACTTTCTTATACTTTATATAGATTTGAATGTGCATTACGTTCAACTGCTATTCTAGGTTTTGTTGGAATTACTACACTTGGATATTATTTATCATCATCCTTTATGCAAGGAATTTATTCTGAAGTTTGGATGATTTTAATTTTATTTTATATCGTAGTTGCGACAATAAGATATTGGTTTAATAAGTATACTTTTCCTTTTTTACTTATTGGCTCATTTTTTTATTTAGATGATTTTTCAGGTTTTAATCTTGATAATTTGATTAGATTTGTTACAAATGATATTGTTCCTCATCCAATTAGAAATGATTTAGGACTTGATGCTACTATTTCTTGGTTTTCAAATATATTCTCAAATGAGATTATTCCAGGGACAATAAATACAATAGTTTTAACACAATTATCATTATTGCTAACAGCTTTTTTAGCCCTTTTACTGTTTCCTTTGGTATCAAAAAAGTTTGCAAATAAACCGACTATATTTACAAGTCATATTTTTTTAGTGATTTTACGTTCAACTCCTGAATATATACTTGCATATATTTTCCTACAATTATTTGGACCATCAATGCTTCCCGCAGCTCTTGCTCTTATGCTTCATAATGGTTCAATTATCGGACATTTAATAGGAAATGAAACTAATTTAATTGTTTTAGGACCTGATAAAACTCAAAAAAGTATCAACCTTTATTTCTTTGAAATAATACCAAGAGTTTATAATCAATTCCTAGCATTTTTATTTTATAGATGGGAAATTATTATGCGTGAGAGTGCAATTTTAGGTATTTTAGGAATCGCTACGTTAGGATTCTTTATAGACTCTGCAATTGCTGATTTTAGACTTGATAAAATGTTTTTACTCTTAGTTGTAACTGCATTATTAAATATCGTAGTAGATTTAATATCAAGACGAGTAAGAAGATATTTAAGAGTTGAAGAAAACATTACTTCTTGTGGATGTTCACTTAAATAGTTCTAAGTTCTTTTCTAAGACTTTATTATTGTAGTCTTGAACAATTATTTGTGATCTAAAAAGTTCATTTAATTCCAAAATAAAAACAGCTAAAAGAATTCCTAACCCAAAACCATATGAAAATGTACTTCCAAAAAGTAGAATTAATCCAAAAACAAATAAACTTAGGTTTATTGTTCCTTTTAACCATTTTTGTAAATAAAAATGATGTATTCCCGTTAAAAATAAAAAGTTTAAAGCAGCATATGTATCAGGATCTTTTATTTGTTTTTCTACATTTTCATAGAATACTTTTCTATTTTCATCAGATAATAAAAGTATTTTATTTCTTAAAAGTTCTTCTTCTTTTTTTACATCATCATTATTCATATTTTATCTTCCTAAAGTAACAACAACAGCTTCTCTTGACCAAAATAATAGAAATCTTTTTTGTTCAATAATTTGAAAAACAACTTGCCAACCTGATTGGGCTTCCCTATTGAGTCTTATTTCCATTTCTTTAATAGGAATTCCAGATGCTCCTAAAAAAATTGTTCCTAAGCCACCTTCTACAATATGTATAACTTTGTATTCTTTATAAGCCATTTTTTTCCTTTTATAAATATTATATTCTTATATTGCTATAATTACGCAAAAATCACAATAAAGAAGTTTTAAAAATGAATGAAATTATGAATAAAGATTACGAACCTGTTGAAATATTTGATTATGCACAGTATCAAAAAGATATGGAAGCAAAAATAGTAAGAAGCCCACGAACAAACACTCCCATTGATTATATTACAGATGAGAAATTAGCTGAACTAGAAAAAGAGGGTATTACTGATTTTAGACCTTATATTCCAATTCCAAAAGATATAAAAGCACATCTTTTATTTGCTGTAAATATTTGGATTAAATTATATAAAACATATCCAAATGATGAATATCTTAAAAGTTTAGATAATGAAAAAAATCATTATATTGTATTGTCTTATGATTGGTATAAAAAATTCGGGATTGAAAAACCACAGCTTTAGATATGATCTAAGGCTGATTGGTTAAATTTATAAGTTTTATGAGCTACTTTTACCAAAATATCTTTTTGGGCTAATTCTTTAAAAAGTTTTATAAGTGTTGGTTTTGAAATAGGTATTTTTTGCATAATATCACTATATGAAGCTGTAAAAATATTATCATTATTTAAGCTATTGATAATATATCTGATTATATCAACTTGTTTTCCATCTGTAATTGCTGATATTGTTCTGATTATATAAATATTTTTTTGAATCTCTTTTTCTTGAATAACAGGAAGTAAAATATCATATAAACTATTTAGTAATTCTTTGATATTTATAGGCTTTACAATATAGTTTTCAACCTTTAGTTTAATCGCATCAAGTAAATATTTTGTATCTGTATGTGCAGTTGTTAATATTGTAGGAATACAAATATCTTTTTCTTTTATATGTTTTAAAAAATCAATTCCATTTTCATTTTCAAGTAAAATATCTGAAATAATAACATCTACTTTTTTGTTTAATAGTATATTCATAGCTTCTTTTGATGTTTTCACAGCATAAATATTATTAACAAAATCTTCAAGTACATCATGCGTATGTTTTAGTAAGTCTTCATCATCTTCTAGATATAAAATATTAAAATTATGTAAGATGTCCAAATCTTTATTTTGCATCATTTGAGTTTTTCCTTTTGATTTTCAATTTCATTAATAATTGGAATTTTAATAGTAAATAATGAACAATTAAAATTTCTATCATCTTTAATCTTATGTCTAACAGTTTTGTATAAAATTGTACCATTCATATGTTTTTCAATAATTTGTTTTGACATATAAAGACCAATACCTGTTCCAGCACTTTTATATTTAGTAGTATAATAAGGCTCAAATATTTTAGGAATAATCTCTTCTTTAATTCCTCCTGCATTATCAAGCATATTTATTATAATATTCTTTTTATATTTATGTACTATTATTTTAATAATTCTATCATCTTTATTTTCAATCGAAGATAAAGCATCTTTAGAGTTAGAAATAATATTTAAGAAGACGTGGGATAATTCATTATAAAAGCTATTTATTTCAATATCTTCTTTTATAATTAGTTTTATTTGTATATTTTCTTTTTCGAGTAAATATTTGGCAAGGTCCATAGAATGTTCTATACAATTTTTTATAGAAAATCTACTTTTTGTTTTATCAGGACTAAAAAAGTTTTTAAAATCATCAAGTGTATTTGACATATTTTCTGCTAATAATAAAGCGTCTTTAACTTTTGTATCAACAAACTCTTCACTTAGTTTTCCTAAAGACATTTTTATCTGGAAACTTTGAATTATCATACTTAAAGAGCTAAGTGGTTGTCTCCATTGATGTGCGATATTATTTAGCATTTCTCCCAAACTTGCAAGTCTTGCTTGTTGAAACATAATCATATCTTTTTTTCTATTCTTTACAACTTCCTTAGAAACTTTTGTCTCAAGGTAGCTATTTAATTGCATTAATTCTTTTGTTTTTTCTTCTACTTTTTGCTCTAAAGTACTGTTTAAAGTCTTAAAATTATTTATGATTATAATAGTTAAAATTATAGAAAATAAAAACACTAAAAAAATAGAAATAAAAGAAAATATGATTATATTGTTAAATATTTTTTCAGTATTTCTTTTTTCATTTACTGCAAGTGATAAATCATAATTTGTTAGACTACTAAGATATATTGAAATAGCATTTATATTTAGATCAAGTTGTTCATAATCACTATTTGTATTTTTGATACTAATATCATAGATAGCATTTTTAATATCTGATAATTTATTATCTATATTTTGTATAATATTTTGCTTTAGTATTTCATTTTTATAAGATTGTTCTTCATTTATTAGAAAATCTTTAATATATTTTGTTATAAACAATTTTGATTTTTTGATTTTTTGATTTTCTTTATATTCAGACCAGTTTTTATTAATAAGTTCTTGTGCAAGAGCTAAGACTTCTCTTGCTTGTTTATTATTTATATTATTGTATCTTAAATCTTTTAGTGTATCTTGGATATTAACATTGTAGGTATCTTTAATACTTTCGAGTTTTATTAATGATTTTGTTCTATTATTAAATAAATTATCAAAATCTTCTTTTATACTAAAAGTAGAAATTTGAGATAACACAACAATACAAATCATCCCACCAGCAATAATAAAAATCAAAAATGATGTTTTATATTTAAAACTAAGATTGTCAAAGAATTTTAGTGTTTTTTTCAAAAGCATATTATTTTTCTACTTCTACAAATTTTGAGTTTTCATAATGAAACAAATATACTTTATTTAAAAGCTGAGTATTTTTATACTCTAAATTAATACCATCTAATAAATCACTTGGAGTCTCTTTTAAATTACAAAGAAATTCTTCTCTAGTTAAATCATCCTTTATTCTACTTATAGCATTTACTAAAACTTTTGCTGCTAAAAATGATTCAAAAGAAATAAAACCTAGCTCTTCTTTTGGATGATATTTTTTCATTAGTTTTTGATATTGTAGAACTATTGGTATATCATTATTCGTATAGTTTGGAACTACTTGAGAAAATAAAAGATTATTAGTATTTGTTTTTTGTTGTTTTAACTCTTTAATCATTTCATTTGCATCACCAAAAGAAAGATTGGCAAATATCACATCTTTTAAATTTTCATTTTGCTTTGCTTTTTTTATAAACAAAGCATTTGTTTTATAAGCTCCCACCATAACAATAGCTTGGGGTTTTGCATCTTTTATTTCATTAAAAGCATGATTTATTGAAAGGGTGTTTCTTTTATAAGAACCTTGGGCTACTAATTTAAGATTTCTTTTTTTTAATGATTTTAATAAAGAAATATATCCTTCTTCTCCATAATTATCATTTTGATAAAAAACTGCAATTGAATTTATTTTTTCATCTTCATATAAATGAGAAACAATAGCTTCAATCTCTTGGGAATAAGAACTTCTAAAATTCACAATATTTTTATTTTGATTATCTCTTAAAAAAGACGCACCACTAAAAGCTGCAAAAAAAGGAATATTCTCATCATATAAAATAGGTAAAATACTTTTTACAGTTGGTGTTCCTATAAAACTAAAAAGAGCAAAGATATTATCTTTGAATATAAGCTTATTAGTATTTTGTGTAGTTAAATCAGGTTCATACTTGTCATCATAAACTAAAAATCTTATTTTTTTTTCTCCTAAAATGTGATTATCATTAACAAAATTAAAATAAGAACTAGCACCATTTATAACTGAATCACCTAATGCTTTTATAATTCCAGTTTGAGGAATAGACGTTCCTATTGTAATAGTCTTGCTCATAAATTTTTCATCTTTGGAATAAATAAAAATTAATAAAAATATAAAAAGTAATATGGGAATACGTTTAATCATAAAGTAGTTTACTTAAAAATCAACAATAAACGGCTTTAATGTAACAGAAGAATATTTTTTGGTAAAATATTTTTTATCATTTAAGCATTGTTTAATTTCTATGCATATAATATAAGATTAAAATATTATTGACAAAAAAGGCATATTAAGTGCAAGAATTTATATATTATAATCCAAAAGGATTAGACTTCCCAATTAGTGAAGAAATTTTAGTTACTACAAATATAGAAGATACTAAAGATAAAGATTTTCTAATTTCTAATACTAAGGAAGTACAATCAGAATTAAATGCAGATGAAATTGATTTTTATATTAAAAATTCTCAAGATTCAACATCTTTAAAAATAGAAAATGTACTAAAACTTTATGAAATAGCAGCTAGCAAATATGACTTTGCACAAGATATTTCATATTCACAAGAAGTTTCAAAACAATTATTGCTTATAACAAATTCAAAAGAAGAGTATGAAGCTTTTACAGCCTGTATAAAGTCTGATGATTTTGAACTATTCTTTGTAAAAGAAGATATTGTAAAGCAAATTTCAGGTCATATTGGAAACTTATCAGTTATTGTTGATGATGAAGGTAAGGATGTTACTTTAAATGTTTCTCAAATTGTTTGGTTTGATGCCAAAGAAATGGGACTTACTCAAAGCGGAACATTTGATCCAAATGAATCAAGTATTGAAGAAGTTGTTCAAACATTAAAAGAAAATATTAATGAATATTCATACAAAAAGTTTACAACTTATGATAAAGAAATTTGTCAATACGATGGAAGAAGAGAAGAAATCTGTTCTAAGTGTGAAGAGGTTTGTCCAACAGTTGCGATTACAAAAGATGATGAAACAAAAACTTTAGGTTTCTCTCAAATAGATTGTCACGGTTGTGGTGGTTGTGTTTCAGTTTGTCCAAGTGGTGCAATTGATTATGCTCCATCAAATAAAGAATCATTATTTGAAATGAGTAAGTTTTTTGAAGAAACTCATCCTTTAATAGTGCCTGAAAAAATGAATATATCAACACTTGAAGTATCTCTAAAAGAAAATGTTTTACCTTTTGCAATTGAAGGTGAAAAATTTTTACATGAAGAATCATTTTTAACACTTCTTCAAATATCAGGTTCTCAAGTGATTTTTTACACTGATTTTATCTCAAAAGGTAGCGGTGATGCTATTAGAATTGTAAATGATATTTATCAAGCAAAATATAAAAAAGATGCAATACTTGTAGCTATGAATGAAGATGAACTTCAATCTGCAATTAACGAGGTTTCATTTATAGAAGGTTCTGAATTTAACTTTAATCAAGACGGTCTTAAAAAAAGAGAAATATTCTCACATAGATTACAAAAAATTGTAGGTGATGAAGATCTTGGCGTTGTTAAAACAGGTGAACACGTTCATTATGGACTTGTAAAAGTAAATGAAGATAAGTGTACTTTATGTCTAGTTTGTGTTGGTTCTTGTAATGTCGATGCACTTCAAGCAGATGCTAGTGATAATACTCTAAGATTAAATCCAAGTCTTTGTACTTCATGTGGATACTGTGAAGTTTCATGTCCTGAAGATGATTGTTTAACAATTGAAAGGGATGTTATAAAACTTGAACCAACTTGGTTTAAAGAAAATATAATCGCAAAAGATGATTTATTTGCTTGTGTTGAGTGTGGTGTTGAATTTGCAACAGTAAAAGCAGTTACAAAAATAGCAAATATGATGGGACCATTATTTGCACATGACCCTGTAAAAGAGCGAAGTTTATATTGTTGTGCAGATTGTAAACCAAAGATTATGATGCAAAATTATTATGATCAAAAAAATAAAGGAAAAGCATAATGAAAGATAATAATTCAATAAATAAAGCAAGAGCTCTTTATTATAATTTATTTGCAAACTTTTTTGTACTTTCATCAAAAAGTGAAAACTATTTTGAATTAGTAAGATTAATAAACATCTTAAAGAAAAGTCCTCTTGATATAGAATCAGGAAAAGCTCTTGAAGCTATTTCAAATGAATTAGATCCATCTTCAAATGTAGTTTTAGTTCAAGAATTTGATGATTTATTTCATAGTCCTTTAAATAAAAAGATAAGACTTACGGCTTCTTATTATGATGAAGGTGTTGAATCTGGTAAAAAAAGAGTTGAAATGATTCAGTTTGTTGCAAAAACAAAACTAAGACGTGATGAAAAAAAGTATTTTGAATATGAAGATTCTGTAGGATTTATTTTCTCTTTTATGGCACAACTTTGTGACAATATTGCTAATGGAAATCATGAATATGAAAATACTGTTCACTGTATTTTTGCAGAAATTTTAAATGATTTTGTAGATGATTTTGCAAAAGAAGTATATGAAAATAAAAATGCGAAGATATTTTCTCAATTAATGATTGTTTTACACTCATTTGCAGAGTTTGAAAGATTATATTTAGAAGTTTCTAAACCAAAAGCTAAAGTAAAAGTACAAAAAGCAAAAGTCCAAGATTCTATTTCTGATGAAGAGTTAGAAAGAAGAGCTAAAAATAAATTATTAAGAGAATCAGGACCTAAAAAAGAAGAAATTTATGAAGGTCCTGTTGATACAGCTACAGCAATGGAAACAGATGTTTAAGAGTTAAATCTCTTTAATCAAGAGGCTTTATTAAGAAAAGATTCTTTTTTTAATAAAGTCTCTAGTGTAAGGGGCTTAATTTCTATAAGGAGGTCAGTCGTGCAAGAAAGTAGAAGAAATTTTGCGAAGAAAACAGCGATTGTCGCAGCAGGTGCTGCTGCAGTTGCAGGTACTAGTGTATTGGCTGCAGCTGGTAATTCATCAGTTCAAGGTGATGAAAATAATGGTGTTGTTGTAGGAAGCTCTACTAAAAAAGAGATTCTATACAAAAAAACTGCTACTTGGGAACAATATTACAAGAAAGCAAAATAAATAAAAGGAGTAATGTATGTCAGCAAATACATATGAAGCTCTAAATGCAAAAGTAGGAAGACGGTCATTTATGAAAATGGCGGCAGTTGCTACTGCATTTGGTGTAACATCTTCTTTTGCTAGTACTGAAGCAACTAGACAAGCAACCAGCGAAGAGATTAAAAATCCTTTCCCTGGTTCAAAAATGGTGAAAACTATTTGTACAGCTTGTTCTGTTGGTTGTGGTGTAATAGCAGAAGTACAAAATGGCGTTTGGGTAAGACAAGAAGTAGCTCAAGATCATCCTGTATCACTTGGAGGGCACTGTTGTAAAGGTGCTGATATGATTGATATGGTTAGATCAGAAGTACGACTTAAACATCCAATGGTGAAAAAAGACGGACAATGGAAAAGAATTTCTTGGGATGAGGCTTTAGATGGTATTGCTTCAAAACTTGAAGACTTAAGACAAAAACACGGTCCAGATTCAACAATGTTTTTAGGATCAGCAAAATTCAGTAATGAGCAATCATATTATTACAGAAAATTTGCTGCAATGTTTGGAACTAATAATATAGATCACCAAGCTAGAATTTGACATAGCTCAACAGTTGCCGGGGTGGCAAACACATGGGGTTATGGTGCTATGACAAATTCTTTGGGAGATATACAAAATTCTAAAGCGATAATTATTTTTGGAGCAAATCCAGCAGTAAATCATCCAGTAGGATTCCAACATTTCTTAAAAGCAAAAGAAAGAAATAACACTAAAATAATTGTAGTAGATCCTAGATTTACTAAAACTGCTGCAAAAGCAGATTATTATGCACAAATTAGACCAGGTACTGATATTCCATTTATGTATGGAATGTTAAATATCATCTTTGAAAATGGTTGGCATGATAAAAACTTTATTAAAGATAGAGTTTTTGGTATGCAAGATATTATGGAAGAGGCTAAAAATTGGCCAATTGAAAGAGTTGCTGATGTAACAGGTGTTGATGCAGATTTAATTGTACAAATTACAAAGCATTACGCACAACATACTCCTGGAACATTAATTTGGGCTATGGGTTTAACGCAACATTCAAATGGAACATCAAATACAAGAATGGCTCCAATTTTACAATTAGCACTTGGTAATATGGGTGTTGAAGGTGGTGGAACTAATATCTTAAGAGGTCACGATAATGTTCAAGGTGCAACTGATTTTGGTTGTTTAGCTGATTCATTACCTGGATATTATGGTTTAAGTGAAGGTTCTTGGAAATATTTTGCTTCATCTTGGAATGTAGATTTTGATTGGTTACAATCAAGATTTAAATCTCCTGAGTGGATGGGTAAAAAAGGTATGACATTAGCTAGATGGTGGGCTGGAGTACTTGGTGGAAATCCAGGTGAAGATGCTATTCACAATGCTGGGACTAGATTAAAAGCTTTACTTGTTATGGGTAATGGTATTACATCAACAGCGCAAACAAAAAAAGTTAAAGAAGCTTTAGATAATTTAGATCTTGCTGTTTTCTGTGATCCTTTTGTTAATGAAGGTGCTATTTTAACTGATAAACAAAATGATGTTTATATTTTACCTGCAACTACTCAGTTTGAAACTAGTGGTTCAGTAACGGCAACAAATAGATCAGCACAATGGAGACAAAGAGTAGTCCCTCCAATGTACGAGTGTAAAACAGACCAAGATATTATGTTTGAACTAGCAAAAAGACTAGGTTTTTATGATGAATTTACAGCTGGAATGAAAGTAAAAGAAAATAAAAAAGATTTTACTTGGCCAGAAGATGCAACAGATGAGATGGCTAGAATCATCAAAACTATTGGATTAACAGGTTGGACAGCTAAAAGATTAAAAAAACATCAAGAAAACTGGCATATGTTTGATGAAGTAACTATGAGAGGTTATGGAGAGATGACTGGTGAGTACTATGGTTTACCATGGCCTTGTTGGACTGAAAACCATTCAGGAAGTCCTATTTTATATAATATAAATAGACCTGTTAAAGAAGGTGGTATGGGATTTAGAAACAGATTTGGTATGGAACGTGATGGTGAAGATTTACTAGCAGGTAAAGGAAGTGCACCAATAGGTTCAAATAACAAAGATGGTTATCCTGAAATTAATAAAGATAATATTGAAGCTGTTTTAGGAATTACTTTAACAGAAGATGAAAAATCTAAGATTGGTAAAAACTGGAAAGTTGATAAATCAAATATTATTGCTCAAAAATGTATGGAAGCAGGTATTGCTCCTTATGGAAATGCAAAAGCAAGAGCAAAAGTATGGGGTTGGGTTGATCAGATTCCAAAACATAGGGAACCTCTTCATACGCAAAGAACTGATCTTGCAAAAGATTATCCTAGTTTTCCAGATCAACCAAATCATTGGAGAGTTGATACAAGATATATTTCTGAACAATCTAAGCAAGATTGGGCGAAAGATTTCCCAATTAACTTAATTACAGGGCGACTTGTAAATATGAATGGTGCAGGTATGGAAAATAGAGCTAGTAAATATCTAGCTAAATTAAGTCCTGAAATGTTCTGTGATATTAATCCAGATTTAGCAGGAAGATATGGAATTAGAGAAGGTTCAATGATGTGGATTCATTCACCTCAAGGAACAAAGATTAAAGTAAAAGCACATTATTCTTATTCAGTAACACCTGATAGAATATTTATTCCATTCCACTTTGCTGGTATGTTGGAAGGTGAAAGTTTACTTCATAAGTATCCTGATGGAACTGCTCCTTATGCAATTGGAGAGAGTGCAAATGTTGTTAGTAACTACGGTTATGACATTGTTACTCAAATTCCTGAGACTAAGGGTGGATTATGTCAAATAGCAAGAGCATAGGAGAGTATTATGAGTAGTAATGAAATTAATTTCGCAAGTATGAGATTTTATTGTGATGAAAACAGATGTATTCATTGTGATGGTTGTTCTGTTGCTTGTGCTGAAGCTCATGAATTACCAGTTGAGATTTCAAGAAGAAAAGTAGTAACTGTAAACGAAGGTAAGCAAGGGTTAGAGTTTTCTCTATCTGTTGCTTGTATGCATTGTACCGATGCACCTTGTGAGCAAGTATGTCCAGTTGATTGTTTTTATATTAGAGAAGACGGTATTGTTTTACATGATAAAAATAAATGTATTGGTTGTTCATATTGTTTATACGCTTGTCCATTTGGAGCTCCACAGTTCCCAAAAACAGGTGCTTTTGGAACAAAAGGTGTTATGGATAAATGTACAATGTGTGCAGGTGGTCCTTTAGAAACTAACAGTGAACATGAAAGAGAATTATACGGTCAAAATAGAATATCTGAAGGTAAAGTTCCTGTTTGTGCAGCTATGTGTTCTACAAAAGCTTTATTAGTAGGTGATGCAGAATCTGTATCAAATATTTTTAGACAAAGAGTAATGGCTTCAGGACATGGGGTTCAATCAGCACCTTATGGTTGGGATAAAGCGTATGGAAAATAAAAGTTTTCTAAGTGAATATAAGGTCTATTTAATTATAGGTCTTATTTTCGCCCTTTTAACATATTGGTACTTTTGGTTAGCAACTATTGCAGATATTTCTTATGTATATCAATTTATTTTGCAGATGTTACAAGGAAACTTTACGGGACAAATAGTTCCTTTTGATACTTTAACACATAATCAGCAAATGAAAGTAGGATTATTTGGACCTAGTTACGATGCAATAGCACCAGAGGTTATTAGAGCATTTGAAGAAAGACAGCATTTATTACCAATTGTATTTTTAGTTGAGTTTTGTATGTTTTTTACAATGTTCATTATAGCAAAGGGAAGAAAACAAGCAAAAATCACGAGAAGAGAAGATACTGTTGTAGTATATTCTGTTTTCCAAAGAATAGTACTTTTATTAAATATTATCATTATGATATATCTATTTATTACTGGTTTCTCAATTACTTTTGGGAATTGGACTGGTGGTGGATATATAGCAAGATTGATGAGAGCAACACATGAAATTGTAGGATTAGGCTGGATGCCAGTTTGGTTTATTATGACTATTATTGCTTTTAAAGATCATAAATATTTTGTAAGACCAAGTATGAAAATTTGGAATAAAATATTCTTGCGTGGAAAATATGAACCAATGAATAGAGTAAACTATTATGCGTATGTAGCTTTTGGCTTCTTACTTGTATTTAGTGGTTTTATTATTTGGTTTATGTATCCAAATGCAGCAGTGCATGCTGAAACTATACAAATAAAAAGATTTATTTTGTTTATTCACTTTATGGGAAGTGCAATTATTTCATTCTTTACGTTTGAAACAGTGTACTCATATTTTGTATCTGTAAAAGGATATATTCCTGGTGTAATTACAGGAAGATTACCAATAGAGTATATGGAACAATTAAGACCTGATGTTTTAGAAGAAGAAAATTTAAAAATAGAAGTTAAGTAGTTTTACTCCAAGAGGGGTAAAACAGCTTTTCTTTTTTTAGAAAATAGAAATATGCAAATACAGCATATTAAGGAAAAATATGGATAACGCCAAATATTTAAAAACAGTAATTATTGACAAACTTATAGAAAATGTAGCAACCCAATTTGAAGATGTGACTATTGATGAATCACGTCTTAACTTGTATTTAAATGGTGAAAAAACTATATCTATGATGACAATACCAAAAGATCAAGATGCCCATGCTATTGGTTTTTTAATGAGTGAAAATGTAATATCTTCTATTGCTGATGTTGAAGATATTACTGTAAGCGAAGATGGTTTAAGAGTAGATGTAAAAGCAAAAATAAATGAAGGTTCCCTAGAGAATCTATACAAAGAAAAAACACTAGTAAGTGGATGTGGAGGCGGAATTACTGGAAATATAGAAGGTTCACTTGAAATACCTTTTAACCAAACTGCCTTTACAGTAAAAGCTCAAACGATTTCTTCTGAGATAAAAATATTTTATCGTGAGAGTGAATTATATAATTTAACAGGTTGTGTACATAAAGCAATGATTTATTTACTTGATGGTTCCACTATTACTGCTGAAGATATTGGACGACATAATGCAATTGATAAAGTTGTTGGAAAGTGTAAATTACAAGGCTTAGATACTACAAAATCTGTTTTATTTGTTTCAGGACGATTAAGTTCTGAAATGGTTACAAAAGCAGTAATGCATCGTATTCCTATAATTGTTTCAAGAACTGCACCTACTTATTTAGGTGTTCAGGTTGCACATAAACATGGTATCACGATGATAGGATTTGCACGAGGTAGAAAAATGAATTTATATACTCATCAAGGAAGAATAAATGTCTAGTATTGACGATAATATTGATATGAAACTTGATAAGATTCAAAAAGAATTGATTATGACAAATTTAGATGAAGATGGGAAACTATCTTGTCTAAAGTCATTTAAAGTTGCACGTTTAATTGGAAGAAAACCAAAAGAAATGTCAGCAATTACAAAAAGTTTAGGAATAAAAATAACAAATTGTGAATTAGGAGTTTTTGGGAAACTTAAGTTTAAAGACCAAAATATGGCTGTTTACAATAAAATAAAAAAGAATTTCAATGGTAATACAAGAGTAAGATGTGAGATCTTATGGGAAGAAGCACAAAAAACTTCTTTGAAAACAGTTGGTTCAACAGTAAAAAGTACTGATATTGATGTAGTACATTGTCAACTTGGATGTTTTAGAGATAAACAAGGACATAAGGCGGAAGATAATGAAAGTAAAAGTTAAAATCTGGATTGAAGATGAAGAAAAAAATCTTATTTTTGGTGGTGGAAAAACTGAAGTATTAGAGTTAATTGATCAAACAGGTTCTATTTCAAAAGCAGCCCAAAAAGTAGGGATGAATTATAAAAAAGCTTGGTCGCATATTAAAATATTAGAAAAACATATTGAAGATGATTTAGTATTTACAAACAAAGGACAAGGGGAGCAAAGTGGTAGCTCCCTAACTCCAAAAGCTAGAGAAGTGATTCAAACATATAAAATTTTGCAATATGATATTAAAAAATATGCAGATGCAAGATTCAAAGAGCTATTTTTGAAAGATAACAAAGAAATATTAAATACTAAAAATATTAAAGAAGGTCAAAAGTGATTAAATTAAACTCTTTACAATACCCAAATGTGCAAAATTTGCATATATCTAGTGAGTACTCACTTAGTATATTAAAAAATAATGATGAGTTTACAAAGTTAGAAGATGAGTTTAAAAAGAAATATTCATTTTCACAATTAATAACATTTTCATTTTCACAAAGTGGATTTCTTGGATTATTACTAGACTTAAGTAAAAAAGGAAAAATTGCAGTAAGTATTGGAGAATCTTATGCGATAATTCAAGCAGCAAAACAGTTTGAGTCTTTGGGATTTGAACTTGAATGGATAGGCTTACAAAAAGATGGAAATATAAATATTGAGGATGTAAAAAGTTTAAAAGCAGATTTTATTTTTATTTCATCTTATATTATCGATACTTTTGTAAAAGTAGATTTAGAACAAGTGAAAAGTCTTACTAATGCAATAATTATTTCAAATGCTAGTGCAAATTCTTCAAAGTTTAGTGATGCAATATATTTTGATACTTATAAACTAACTGGTTTTTCATTATCGTCTGTTCTTTTATTTGATAATGATTTATTTGATGAGCAAGTTATAGGATTCAAAGATATTACAGCGGTTTATTCAATACTTGATGCTTTGAAAAAACAATTTTTTGTAACAAGCCAAAAGGATATATTCAAAGATAAACTTATTGAAGGATTTGGTGATGATATTTATTTTCTTGTAGATTCAAATCAAACACTTGAATATTCACTTCATTTTGCATTAAAAAATATAAAAGCAAGAGAAATTATACGAACACTTGCCTTAGACTCAATTCATATTACAAATGGGGAAGGATGTTCTTTAGGATTATCAATGCCTTCACGAGTTATTCAAGAAATGGGTTATGAAGAGCTTATTTCAAGAAATGCAATTTCTTTTACATTTTGCAAAGAGTTTGACATAGAAAAAATAGAAAAAGTTATAAAAATATTAGTAAAAAGATATAAACAAATAAAGGTTTTAAATGAGCAATAAACTTAATTTTTTAGATTTTCAAGAAGCAGTTAAAAAAAGTCTTGAATTAGCAAAAACAACAACACTAAAAGAGATTATTCCAATATCAAAAGCATTAGGAAGAATTGTATCAACAGATGTTATCTGTAAGAAAAATCTTCCATCTTTTAATAACTCAGCTATGGATGGTTTTGCTTTTAAAGTAGAAGATTGTGGAAAAGAGCTAAAAATAAAAAGAGTAATTTTCGCAGGGGATAAAGGCTTTGCTGTTCAAGCTGATTTAAAAGAGGGTGAATGTTATAAGATTATGACAGGAGCAAAAGTTCCAAGCGATACTAATACTATTGTGCCAATTGAAAATTGTACAAATGTAAGCGAAGAGGGTGTAACAATTCCTTTTGATATAAAAGAGGGTTCAAACTTAAGATTAAAAGGTGAAGAGCAAAAAGAAGGAAATGTATTATTTCACAAAGGTGAGGTAATAAACTCATCGCATATTACTCTTTTAGCTTCTCAAGGTCTTATGATGATTGAAGTTTTTAAACAAATTTCAATTGCAATAGTATCAACAGGAAATGAACTAAAAGAACCATGGGAAGAAGCAAATGATGAAGAGATTTATAACTGTAACTCTTATGCTTTAGTTTCACTTTTAAGTGAAGCAGGATTTGATGCAACATATAGCGGCGTAGTTCCTGATAATTTAGAAGAATCAATAAGTTTTATTTCAAATTTAAAAACTTTTGATGTGATTATTACAAGTGGTGGAATATCTATGGGAGATGCTGATTTTATGGCAGAAGCTTTTAAGCAAAATGGCTTAGAAACTGCTTTTCATGGAGTAAATGTAAAACCAGGTCGTCCTATTATGATGGGAACAATAAAAGAAAACCAAAAACAAACTTTTGTAATGTGTCTACCTGGAAATCCATTAACAGCGATGATAAACACACAACTTTTTGCAATTCCTGTATTAAATAAAATACAAGGGAATAAAGGGTTTTATCATGATGTTTTAATTGCAAAAAATACACAAGAGTTTAAAACGAAAAAAGGACGAGTAAACTTAGTTTTAGGAAATTTGGAAAATGGAGGCTTTAGCGTAACAAGAAATAATAAATATGGTTCAGGAATGATTACAGCTTTATATGAAAGTAATTGCATCTTAGTAACAGATGAAAACACTTCAAATATACAGCAAGAACAAATGGTGAAAGTTATTAAGTTTAATAACAAATTATTACAAACACAAATAAATATATTTAATTAAAAAAGGAAAAATAGAATGAATTTAAAAAAATTAGCACTAATTACAGCATCGGTATCAATGGTTTTATCAACAAGTTTAATGGCAAAAGATTCACTTATGATGGCAACAACTACAAGTACAGATAATACTGGATTATTAGATTATTTAGCACCAAAGTTTGAGAAAGATACAGGAACTACATTAAAATGGGTAGCAACTGGAACTGGAAAAGCTCTTAAAATGGGTGGAAATTGTGATGTTGATATTCTTTTTGTTCATGCTCCTGCATCAGAAAAAAAGTTTTTAGAAACTGGATTTGGTGTTGATAGACAACAAGTTATGTATAACGATTTTGTAATAGTAGGTCCAAAAAAAGATCCTGCAATGGTAAATGGTATGACTCCAAGTGATGCACTACAAAAAATCAAATCAAATAAATCAAACTTCTTCTCAAGAGGTGATAATTCAGGAACTAATAAAAAAGAGTTATCTTTATGGAAAAATGCAAAAGTAGATACAGAAGCTGAATCTTCATGGTATGTTCAAACAGGTCAAGGAATGTTAAGAACTATTAATATGGCTCACGAAAAAGGTGGATATACAATGACAGATAGAGGTACTTGGATTAAATATATGTCACAAACAGGTGATAAAAATACAATGAAAGTTGTAGTTGAAGGTGATAAAACACTATTTAACCAATATTCTGTAGTAACAATTAATAAAGAAAAATGTTCAAATGTAAAACCAGAACTTGCTAAAAAATTTACTAACTGGGTTGTATCTCCTGCTACTCAACAAACAATTGCTGATTTTAGATTATTAGGTCAAGCTTTATTTATTCCAAATGCTGGTAAATAAAAGGTTTTTATAGAAAATGAATTTATTCACCGATGGTTTTCATGAAGCAATACAGTTGCTTGTATCTGGTAATGAAAGTGTTTATTCTGCAATTACTACAACTATAACTGTATCTTCTTGGTCTTTGTTGATTAGTTTAATCATTGGGCTTCCTTTGGGATTTGCCCTTGGTTATTATAACTTTTTTGGTAAAGCAGTTGTTCGTACTATTGTAGATACTCTTCTAGCCTTACCAACAGTTGTAATAGGGCTTATTGCTTATACAATGCTTTCTCAAGCTGGACCATTTGGTGAATATAATTTACTATTTTCTCAACAAGCAATTATAATAGGTCAAATAGTTTTAGGTTTGCCTATTATTATTGCACTAACAGCCACACAAGTTGAGCAAGTAGATAAAAGACTTTATACATCTTTAAAAGGAATGGGAGCAAATTCATATCAGATTTTAATAGCAACACTAGTTGAAGCAAGATTTGGTTTAATGACAGCTGCTATGACTGCTTATGGACGAATTATCACAGAAATTGGTATTTCAATGATGGTTGGTGGAAATATCAAATATCACACAAGAACAGTAACAACAGCAATTGCTTTAGAAACTGGAAAAGGTGAGTTTGTAACAGGTATTGCACTTGGACTTGTATTATTTGCAGTTGCACTTATAGTAAATATCGCATTATCGCAGTTAAAAAGGAAATGGACACAGTGAGTACTTTGTATGAACTTCACAATATTGAGCAACATTATGATGGTAAAAAAGTACTAAATATAGATAGCTTATGTCTTGAAGAAAATAAAATAACTGGTTTTTTTGGACCAAATGGTAGTGGAAAATCAACACTATTTTCAATACTTTCTTTTATAGATAAGCCAACAAGTGGAAATATAAAATTTAACGGAATTGATAATAAAAATATAAACCAAGAAACAAAACAAAACATAGTAATGGTTCCTCAAAATCCATATCTTTTAAAACGAACAGTTTATGAAAATATAGCTTTTGGATTAAAGTTAAGAAAAGATACTACAAATGTAGAACAAAGAGTAGAAGAATCACTAGCATTAGTAGGACTAGAAAGCTCTTTTAAAAACAGAAAATGGAGCCAACTCTCAGGTGGAGAAGCACAAAGAGTAGCACTTGCTGCAAGACTGATACTAAAACCAAAAGTTCTAATCCTAGATGAGCCAACAAGTGGAGTAGATACAAACTCAGCCCAACTAATCAAAGAGGCAATACTATCTGCAAAACAAAAATACAATACAACAATATTTATCTCAAGCCACGACCATACATGGCTAAATCACATCTGCGATAGACGAGTAGCACTCTTTCAAGGTACTTTAGTAGAAAGCGGAAGTGTAAACTTACTATTTTCACCATGGGAAAAAAACGAAGAAGGAAACCTAGTAAAAGTATTCATAGATAAACAAAGATTAATAATACCAAATAGCCAAGCAAAAAAAAGAGATTCAGTAGTGATGATAAACCCAAATGATATAGAAATCTGTAGAGAAAACTGCGATGAAATGAAAAATGAAAACACACTAATAGGTGAAATCCAATCAATAAGACAAGAATCTTCAAGCCAAAATCTACTAATAGAGTTTAGCATAGGCGGAATATCTTTTAATAGTAAAATCACAAGAGAACAAATGCAAGAACAAACACTACTACCAGGTGATAGAATTTATGTAAATATTAATGTTGATGAGGTTTGTTGGATTTAGAAAGATTATTTAGTTAAATTTTCTAAATTAAAATGTAAATTAAGTAAAACATCAAATGACCGATTCAATCCAAGAGCTAATGATAGTAAGACGTTTTAGACCATTTACCTAGTTATTTTATGAAAAAAGGGTTATTAAAATAATATCTAATATGTTTTTTTATGTATCTAAAAATATTTCAATATGTAATATTTTTCTTGTTAAATCTTTAAATACGGGCTTTTAAAAGTTCTCTTATTGAATTAAACTAAAAAGTTATTAAATAATTTACTTAAGTCATATTAGACTATAATGGGATACTAATAAAAAGTTATAAATAAAAAAAACTATTTAGATAATATTAATGGAGGAAAAAAATGAATAATTTCTACAAAGGGCTAATTATAAAAACCTTAATCACCGTTAGCATGTTAAATGCTCAGACATTGGTTTTGAATGATGGGAGCAAACTTGAAGGAGAAATATCAAGCCTAACAAAAAATGGTATTATTTTCAAGTATAGAAATAATAAAGAAGAATTTAAAAATTCTGAAATAAGTGCAATTTATTTTAAAAAAGAA
The DNA here is from genome assembly GCF_003667345.1 of Poseidonibacter antarcticus. NCBI lineage: Bacteria > Pseudomonadati > Campylobacterota > Epsilonproteobacteria > Campylobacterales > Arcobacteraceae > Poseidonibacter > Poseidonibacter antarcticus. Next base: position 252,009 of record NZ_RCWF01000002.1, on the reverse strand, counting down.
GAAGCATATCATCAATCTGAAATCTCTGGGAATATGACATATTTTTTTAATGATAATTATGGTTTTAAACCTGATACAGGTTCTGAAGTATACTTTGTAAAATCAAATTTAATTAAAGAAAGTATTATAAATGATATTAAAATGTTTAAACAGTATAGTGTCAAGGATGCAATTGCAAAATATTCTGGTGAAAGAGACCAAAATTTTTTAAAAGCAACCGATAATATTGCTAAAAATTTCAGTATAAATATTTCTGAACTAAAACCTATAATTGTAACGGTCGATGGTGCTGGTAATTTTAAAACTAAACTGCCGACAGGAAAATATATAATAATGACTAAATCAGCTCATAGAGATAAGACTAATCTATTAGAAATAAGTGGTATGAAAAGCTTCAAAGAAGTTATTGTTACAAAAAATAAAGATTTATTTTTAAATATAAAATGTAAAGTAGAATATTGTAGTATCAAATAAAATTTATAAATTTGCTCTAGAAAGAATATTTTTTGAAAATATTATAAAATTAAAATATATGTACTATATTATGAGTGATACAAAAATCACAATAATTTATAATGCTAACAGTTGAAATAATCATTTTCCAATTATTCAAGATATGGTAGATGAAATAGATGCAGAATCTGGAATAGAGTTTTATTCAGACATTAAAGATAGAGCTTACAAAATGATGAATGACTATACGCATACTGGTACAAATAAAATTGCTAGAAATTTTAATGAATCAGATTTAGTAATGAACTGATTTTAGATACATTAAAAGGTAACAAAGCATTATTAAAAATGTCAATAATTGTTTTTTTAGAAAGTATTGGATTAAAAAATGAATTTATCACAAAAGATGAAATAGAAGAATATTTAGAATATTAAACAGATAAGGATAACAAAATGTTGGAAAGAAAATAAGGTAATAATGCGAAATTATTTAGCTTTTATATGTCGAATTAAGATATATAAAATAGCTAATAATCAAGACGTTTGGATACCTTGTTTTTCAACTTAGATGTTATATGAAAGATAAATAAAGAATGAATATTATCCCAAAATGTTTTATTTCAAAAATAGGGGTCAGGTCATGAATTTCCAATTTCCCAAAAAGCATACGGTATTAATTATAAAACAATTTCAGTAAGTCAAATTAGAACAAATATTTATAAACAATGATAAACAAAACTTTGGATATGATATCGTTATAAAATACAAAGGCAAAATAGTGCTACAAAAAAATGAAATTATTTCAAAACTAAAAGAATTAAAACCTTTTTACAGTAAAGAGGGATTCATTATACAAGGATTATTTGGTTCATACTCAAGAGATGAAGCTACAAATAATAGCGATATTGATATTTTAGTTGAATCAACACCTGATTTTGCTTCAAGATATGGTTTTAAAGCTATTAGTAGAATAAATGAAATAAAAGAAGAAATTAGTAATATATTTGGAATACCTGTTGATTTAGTAGATAGTTCGGGTATGGGAAAAACTGCAAAAAAATTTATTATTGATAGAGCTATTTATGTCTAAAGAATCTATTTCTAAAGTTTTAAACTCAATGTTTAAAAGTAATTAACAATACCTGAAATAAAATGCGGTGACAGTATACTAATCTAATAATCTCGTTCAATTATATAAATACCAAGGAAATATTAAAATGGAAACAAGTTATTCAAAAAAAAATCATCTAGAAATCAACACTAGTATTTTATTTAAATCTTCTGAATTTAAAGAAAGTGTTATGAAAGAAACAGCCCAAAAATTTGTACTTATATCACAAACAACAAGATATATGCCAGAAATTGTTCATAAAGGGAATTCTATGAATATAGTTTCATTTTTTGACAAAATGAAAGAAGAATATCTCACAGAAAGTTCTTATAAAAATATATTTAGTGGATGGGAAGAAGAGCCTTCAAAACAAGTTTCATTTTTAACTCCACTTTACCATATGGGTTATTTTTTACTTTTAGCAGAGATTTCGAATAACAAAGATTTAAAAAATAAACTTAAAAACAGAGCTTCAAGTTTTTTAAGAACTTACTATAAATTAGAAGAATATCAAGCTATTATTGCTAATAATGATGATGCAAAAGTAAATATAAAATCATTAGACTTTAAAGGGCTAATAGCCCAATGGATGTCTTTTATCAATTCGTTCTTAAGTGATTTTACTGTTTATTTAATCAAATCTAATCAAAAAGTGACTTTACAAAATAAAGATGAACTAGTATTAAACTTTAAAAATTTAATGAAAGATATTAAACCAAAACCTCTTAATATCAATGAAGAGATTTTGACTTACTTAAAATAGAATTTATGTTAAAAAATAAAAATAAAAAAGTAAATAAAATGAATAGTGATTATGAAAAAAGAGCTTTAATAGATACCAATACTATAAAATGGCAAGAAACAGAAAATAAAAATGTATTTAAAAAAGTATTATCAATAAAAGATAAAGAAGAGACTTCATTTATTAAATTAAATGAAAACTCGTCATTAAATCAAACAAAGAAAATAAATAGTGTCGAGATTTTTATATTAGAGGGTACTTATATTAATCAATATGGTGAATATCCAAAAGGAACTTATCTAAGATTACCACAAGAAGATGAGTCATTAGTAAAATCAGATAAAGGTTTTGTAATCTTTAGAAAAACTAACTTCTTTACTGATAAAATACAGGTAATTATTGATACTAATACATCTCCTTGGCTTGCTGGACAAGGTAATCTTGAGGTTCAACCCTTGCATGAACAAACAGCATTAGTAAAATGGCCAAAAGGTGAAAAGTTTATTCCACACAAACATTGGGGTGGAGAAGAAGTTTTAGTTCTTGAAGGAATGTTTATAGATGAATACGGAGAATATCCAAAAGGATCTTGGATAAGAAGTCCTCACTTGAGTGAACACTTTCCTTATGTTAATGAGGAAACTATAATTTTTGTAAAAACAGGTCATATGTAAAAATGAAAGAAAAAATATATTTACTTCCTGGTCTTATGACCGATGAAAGATTATGGAAAAGATTAAAACCTTTTTTAGAAGATGATTTTGAATTAATTCATTTATCACTTCCCTTAACAGATGATTTCAAGGAAGCTGCAAGAGAGTTAGGAAAGACTATAAAAGATGAAAAAATAAATCTTTTAGGGTTTTCTTTAGGTGCATATCTTGCAACATATTTTACAATCAATTATCCAAATAGAGTAAATAGACTTTTTCTAGTAGCCGGAACACCAAGTGAAATGAAAACAGATGAGATTGAAAAAAGAAGACAGACTTTAGCTCTTATAAATAATTTAAGATTTAAAGGATTATCTCATAAAAAAGTACTCTCTTTAATTGAAGAATCCAACAAAGATGATGAAGAACTTATAAAACTTATAAAAGATATGTTTACAGATTTAGGACAAAATGTCTATAATATTCAAATGAATAGCACCTTTAAAAGAAAAGATTTACATAAAGAAATGATTTCTTTACGCTTACCGATTCGAATATTCTATAGTACAAAAGATAGACTTTTTACTCATAGTTCTTTAGACAATTTTACAAATGAACATAAACATATTACAAAAGTATCAAGAGAAGGAACAAGTCATATGTTACCTTTAGAGGTGCCTAAAAAATTAAGCCTTGAAATAAGAAAATGGATGAGTCTATCCTAATTATTTACAATAAGGACAAGTATAATCTGTATTTTCAGGTTTTTCTGGGTGAGTTTTATTATCTATCTTATTTTTATCAAAAGCATGATAATTTTTACACTCTTTTATAAAAGCACTTTTAGGACTTGAAGCATAGAAAAATTTAAATCTTTTATATTTACCAATCCAATTTTTTACTTCTTGATTTAAATTGGTATCAGAACGACCAAAGTTTTGAACTACAAATAGCCCACTTTTACTTTCATATCCTAAAGCAAAGTTACCAGCTGATATTTGCGTGATTTCATCATCTACACTATTATTTGTTAAAGCATAAGAACTTTTCATTCCAATAGATCTCTTCATATATTTTCCTTACAATGATTTTCTTAAATTCAAAGGACAGTATACTAAACTAATTATAATTTAAAATAAAAGGAATATAATTTGAAAAAAAAAGCCTATATTCATTATGTTCAAGGAAATTTCTAATGCCAAGTACTAATCAAAACAATTTAATAGAACCCTGCGAAACAGTCCAAAAACACCAGCATTTTAAAATATTTAAGCCACATGGCTTTTTAAGTCAGTTTGTACAAGAAGCAAAAAGGAAGAAAAAGTTATTAGGTGATTTATCTAACTTCCCTGATAATACAATGGCAATAGGGCGATTAGATCATGACTCTGAAGGTTTATTATTACTGACAACTGATGGTATGATGAGTTACAAAGTAAGAGACAAAAGTATAGAAAAAGAATACTACGTTCAAGTTGACGGAGAGATTACAGAAGAAGCAATATCAAAACTTCAAAATGGTGTTGAGATTACTGTGAATAGTACCAAATATCTAACTCTACCTTGTAAAGCATTCACTCTTACAGATGAGCCAAAACTTCCCTCTCGTGGTCGTAATATTAGAGATGAAAGACACGGTCCTACTAGTTGGATTTCTATTACAATTAATGAAGGGAAAAAACGTCAGATAAGAAAGATGACAGCTGCTGTGGGTTTTCCTACATTAAGATTAGTAAGAGTTAGAATAGGTGGTATTCATATTGATAGTATGATTGCAGGTGATGTTGTTTCTCTACCTAATTTTCATAAAGTACTTAAACACATTTGCTAATTGTAGAACTTGAGTCTTCTTGACTAAAATAAACCTAATAATAATTATAAATTGGCACTAAAAGTAAAATAGTGCTAAAAATTAGCACTCAGTGTTGACAAGTGCTAAAAAAAATGTTACAATTCGACCATAACTTGAAAATATTATTTCAAGTAAAAAAATAAAAGGAGTCAACATGTTATTGACAAGATTAGATCCGCTGTTTGAATTTGCAAATATGCAAAAAACTTTAGATACGTTAACAAAAGCAAATACTGATACATCTATTAGTTCATTTGCTCCAAGTGTTAATACAAGAGAAGGTGAATACGCTTATCATATTGAAATTGATTTACCTGGTATAAAAAAAGAAGATGTGAAAATTGATTTAGATGATAAAAGAATGACTGTTTATGGTGAAAGAACTTTAAAAGAAGAAGTAAAAGAAGAAGACTATTATAAGGTTGAAACTTCTTTAGGAAAATTTCAAAGAGTTTTTAATTTACCTGAAAACATTGATAAAGAGAATATATCTGCAACAAGTGTAGATGGTGTTTTAGAAATAACAATTCCAAAACTAAAAGATAATACTACTATTAAACAAATAAAAGTTAATTAAAAAATTATTAAAATAGAAGGAGAACTTTCTCCTTCTATTATATATATGAGTACTATTTTGTACCTATTCTGGCATAATAAAGTAGATATTTTCAATATTCTGTAATTTTCAATAAATTAATTGTAATACTTGATTTTTTTATTTTTATTAATACTTTTTTCATAGTTTATAAATAAAGTATAGATATATTTATAATTATTTAAATGATTATAAATTGTTTATAGAGTTTTATAGTATACTATTCTTTAAAATTTGAAAAATAAGTAAGGAAAAAACAAATGCGTCCAAGTGAACAATTAAAACAAACTAATATCGAAAATTGGTCTAAAGTTATAGGTCATTCTTTTTGTACTGAACTTTCAAATAATAGTTTAGACTTAGATAAAATGAGACTTTATTTAGGTCAAGATTATACTTTTATTGATAATTTTGTACGTCTAGCATCTTGTGCAATACAATATGCTCCATCTTTAGCTGATCGTTTACCTTTAGCTCATTTTTTAGGAAATATTGCAGGTCCTGAAAATACGTATTTTCAACGATCATTTGAAACATTGGAAGTTCCTAAAAGTGAACAAGAAAATCCAACAATTTTAAAACCAACTAGTGATTTCCAAGCATTAATGTTAAAAGCTATAAATAGTGGTGAATATGCGAATATGATTGCTGTATTATGTGTTGCTGAGTGGATTTATTTAAGTTGGGCAAAGCCATTGGTTGATTGTGTTGAATCACTTCCATTTTACTTTGGAGAGTGGATTACATTGCATTCTGGTGAGTATTTTGAATCAGTTGTAGAACACTTAAGAACTCAACTTGATACTGCATTTAATAATGCGAATAAAGCAGAACAAGAAATAATTAAAGAATATTTTAATCAAGCAGTAGTGTTAGAAAAACAGTTTTTTGACGTTTGTTATAAGAATTGATGCTTATGAATGAAAATTTAATTTATTTTATTATCGCATTTGTAGCTTTTATAGCCTACAAAAAATATACTCAATATCAAGTATTAAAACTTGTACCATCTTTACTTACTCAAGGTGGACAAATTATTGATGTTCGTACTGTAGATGAATTTGTTTTGGCTCATAAAGAGGGAAGTATCAATATTCCATTAGGTTCACTTGAAAATAGAATAATAGAATTAGATAATACAAAGCCTATAATTCTTTGTTGTGCTAGTGGAAGTAGAAGTGGGAGTGCAAAAAATATTTTAATTGAAAAAGGCTTTGATAATGTACACAATGCAGGAACATGGAAATCTCTTAGAAAATTTTAGTAAGATTTAATAAATTTATTTGAGAATAATTCCAAAATATGATACAAAATAAAGGATAAGAATGGCTGCAAATCCAATTATTCATAAGGCTTTACTAAATATTGCAAATATGGATAAAAACTATTATAACGAACATCACTTAACTCTAGCACAAGATCCATCAGAAGATGATTTACGACTAATGATTAGGCTAGTTGCTTTTATATTAAATGCAAATGATACTTTGATGTTTTGTAAAGGAAGAGTACAAGATGATGAGCCTGGATTATGTCAAAAGTCACAAGACGGAAATATTGAAGTATGGATTGATTTGGGACAACCTAATAAAAAACGTATCAAAAAAATATGTGGACAATCAGAAAGAGTAATAATATATACATTTGAAGAAAATTTAGAGAGTATTTGGCGTAAAAATATAGAACATTCTCTTTTTCATTTTAAGAATCTTCAAATAGTACATCTAAATATTAAGGGTGATATAGAATCACTTTACAGACGATCTATGAATATGCAGTGTAATATATTTGATAATGAACTTACTCTTATTGAAAATGATAATAGTATTGTAATTACTCAAGATATTTATAAATAATGCAAAAAGAAATTATTACAGTCTTTCAAGCAGGTTCCTTAAGCATACCTTTTCTGCAAATAGCAAAAGCATTTGAAAATAAATACCCAAAATATATTGTAAAAATGGAAAACTCAGGTTCAATAAAAGCAGCAAAAAAGATCTATGAAGAAGGTAAACATGCTGATGTATTAGCAAGTGCCGATTATAAAGTAATTGATAATTTGTTAATTCCTAAATATGCTAAATTTAATGCGCAATTTTCAACAAATGAAATGGTTATTGCATATACAAAAAATGCAAAATATGCAAAAGAAATAACGAATCAGAACTGGCCAGAAATTTTTTTAAGAGATGATGTAAAAATCGCACACACAAACCCAAACTTAGATCCTTGTGGCTATAGATCAATCTTAGTAACAAAATTAGCAGAAAAGTTTTATAATATACCAAACTTCTATAATAATTTACTAGGATATGAACCATGTTATAAAGAAGGAAGTGAAAATAAAAATAAAATCATAGTAAGAGATAAAGAGTCTGAACTATTAAGATTAATTCAAGAAAATAAATATGACTATTTATATATTTATAAATCAGTTGCTAAACAACACAATTTAGAATATATTACTTTATCAAAAGAAGTATCTTTAAAAGATAATGAGAATAAAGAATTTTACAAAACAGTTTCTTTTAATATTAATGGTAAAGAAGAGGGGTCATTTATTACTAAAGATGCTGATGCAATGATATATGGTATTACAATTATTGAAAATGATAATCCTTCAAAAGATAAAACTGGTGCTATTAAATTTGTAAATTATGTTTTATCAAAAGAAGGACAAGATATTATGTCAAAAAATGGACAAGGCAAAATAGACCCAGTAATTATAACTGGGGATGATTCTATTCTTTCTTACTAATTTAGCTCTTCATCTTTCCAGAATTTAGTTGCTTTTATTGTACCTTGTAGAGATAGACCGTTTTCTGTTAGTTCATAAATTGTAATATCGTTTACATTCATTTCTCCACCAACAGAATAACCTTGGTTATTTGCTTTTGCAGATGCATCAGCTTGTGCACCAAGTGTCCAACCATTTTTTATAAAATTATTTAAGCTTTCTTTTGTATGAAAAACAAGAATTAATCTATAATCTTTTATACCAAGACCTAGTCCGACTCCTGCTTCTCCCATTCTCATATAAGTATATCTTTGAGTATTATTATTTTTAATTACACCATAACCACCACCAAGACTTGCAAAAATTATTTTTAGATTAGCATTAGTAAATACACCATAACCTTCAGCATTTGTAATTTGTGCCTTTACATCTGGTTTCAATATATATAAATCTTGAAGAACTTTATCTTTCATATTTAGAATAAGTTGTTTTTTTTCATTTTGATCTACTTCATTTTTTGCTGTACATGCAGAAAATAGAAGAACAAAGAGCATAAGAAAAACGTTTAAGATACTTTTTTTCATAATTTCTCCCTACAATAGAATTTTTGGTTTATATACAATATATCTAAATAATTTATTATATTATCTTTAATATAGAAGAATTTAGGATTATTGATTACAATTCATTAAATCCATCATGTTTTTTGCTTTTTGAATACAAGGTAATCTACTTTCTATATTTTTTATTTCTTCATTTATCTCTAAAACAATAGTTCTTCTTCCTTCTTTTGTCCAAGCTCTTTTATCTTCTTCCTCATCATTAAATTCTTCATCTATCCCTAATTTTTTAGCTAGTGCTTGTCCTCTTTTATCACAAGATTGTGCATCAGCTTTGGACTTAGCATCTTGAAGACAATCTCGATAAAATTTCATAAGAGTAATAGCTTTTGGCATCATTTCTTTTTGTTTTTCAAATTGGCTTTTCATATCTTTTGAATTACTCATAGTTTCTATTAGTAATCTTTTTTGTTCTTCTTCGCTCATATTAGGATTGGCTTTTATTTTCTTTTGACTCTCTTGTAATGTTTGAGTCAAATTATCTAGGTCAGTTCTATTTTTAATAGCATTTTTTTTGTCAGTCTCATCCATTTTATCTAATTGATCTCTATCTATATTTGTTCCACTTATACTATCAATTATAGGAAAAGTTGGGAGTTTATATATATCTTTATTTATAGGTAAATCAAATTCAATTTTTGTAGCTATTTCAGTATTTTTTATCCCCATAATATTACTCTGAACTTTAAGAGGAATTCCTTTATATAAACACTGTTCTGTTCCCATTAATGACCAAACTTCACATTCATAACCTAAGACTTTATCAATGCCAATTTTTTTCCCACCCATACTTATTATTATCTTTTGACCTTTTTCCTGTATGCTTTCATCTTTATCTTCTATCATCATACCTAAGGCAGGAACTTGCATTCTTTGTATGTTTTTCTTATTAAAGTCAACTTTATATAATGTTGCTTCTTTAATATAGTCTAATGTATGAGTTTTTATTGTTTTTTGATTTCCCATCATATTTTGTTCTTCAATTTTATTAATTTCAGTTAATTCATGACTCCCAAAGTTTGAAAAAATTAATTTTTTTGTTCCTGTTGTTTTTGAACTATTACCCATAATGTCCATAGAACCTATAATTTTATATTCAATATGAGCACTTTTTATAGCGTATTTTTTTATAAAAGGTTCAATATTAGTATTATTTTGACTTAATGTCTCACTTTGTTTTACTTTTTGATCGTTGACTTTTTTAGTGTCACCACAAGCGCTATATCCTATTGTTAGGCTTGTTAATAATACAATATGATTTAAATATTTTAATTTTTTCATGATTTTCCCTTATGTTCAATAATATATAATTATATTATCATAATAAGTTTTAATTATAATTATAGAGTTTAAGAAAGTTTTAAAAGAAGAAAAAATTAAGGTTGCAGAGTCTAAAAAAATTAGTTTATTTTCTAGTTTTCTTAATATATCTATAAATTGAAGGTTCTGACATACCAATTTTATTTGCTACTTCTTGAACAGAACCTCTTATATTAAAGATTCCACATTCATCTAGCGCTGCAATAATATCTGTTTTTTCTTGTGTAGTCATTCTTGTTGGAATAATATTAAATTGATTTATTATTGTATCAATTTTATTTAATGTTAATTCTTGCGCATCTGAACTTAGGTTTTCTCTTACATTATTTAAAGCAAGAGTCTTATCATCAACATAATTAGGTAGTAAAGAAGTCAAAAAAGATAATGATTTTTTGAAATCATGATAGTCTGAATTTAAACCTAAAGCACCAACTATCTTATTTGAATTATCTCTAATAAAATATGTTGAAGAATACAAAAGTTTACCTGAAAGTGTTTTTGAATTGTAATTACATATAAATTGTTTATTACCTTTTGATTCTTTATGAATAAACTCTAACATTAAGTCTGTAATAGAATCTCCTATTTTTCTTCCACTAATATGCCCATTTACAATATATACTATGGATTCTTTATAGTTAGTTAAATCATGTAATATAACTTCAGTATTGCTGCCTAGCACTTCTGCTAGAAAGTCTGCAATAAATGTAAATTTTTTAATGTACGGATTCAATAAATATTCCTTAAATAGTTTTTGTATAAAAAATATTATAGAATAATAAGAAAAGATTGTCAAACTATAATAATTTATTCTTACGATAATAAAATTGTATTAAAAATATACAAAAAAGTATTTACATTGATAAAATTTTATTATATACTGCCCTTAGTGAAAAAAAATTATCATAAAAGGATTAAAATGAAAGCAATAAATTCAAGTAAAGCTCCTGGTGCAATAGGACCATATTCTCAAGCTGTAGATAAAGATGGTTTCATCTTTGTATCAGGTCAATTACCAATAGATGAAAATACAGGTGAATTTGCAGGAGAGGATATTGCATCTCAAGCAAAACAATCTTTAGAAAATATCAAGTATATTTTAGAAGAAGCTGGTTTAGAAATGAAAGATATTTCAAAAACAACAATTTTATTAAAAGATTTAGAAGACTTTGTTATAGTAAATAAAATTTATGGAGAATACTTTAGTGTTCCATATCCAGCACGTGCAACTTATGAAGTAGCAAGATTACCAAAAGACGCTTTGATTGAAATTGAAGCAATAGCAAAAAAATAAACTAAAATTTATTATATAGATTAATGGAGAAGTAAAATGAAAAAAGATGTGATTATTGTAGGTGGTGGTTGTATTGGACTTATGTCAGCATATTGTTTACAAAAAAGTGGACGAAGTGTAACTGTAATTGAAAAAAATGATATTACAAATGGGACATCTTTTGGGAATGCAGGATTATTATCTGCATTTAAAAAAGCTCCATTTAGTACACCTGGTGCTATTACTGAAACTTTAAAATTAATGTTAAAAGGAGAATCACCTCTAAGTATTCATCCAACATTAGATTTACATTTATTAAAATGGCTTTTAAAATTTGCTGCTAGTGCAACTGAAGCTAGATTGAAAAAAACTTTAGCATTATTTGAGAGATATGGACAAGTTAGTTTAGATATGTATCAATCAATGGTTGAAGATGATGGTATAGATTTTCACTTTAGAAAAGATGGTTTATTAATGATTTATACAGAACAAGCTAGTTTTGATGCAAAAGCTGCTCATTGTACTGATCCTAAAGCTTACGAAATTCTTTCAAAAGAAAAAACAAAAGAGTATATGCCAATTTTAAATGATAAAGCAATTGGTTCAATTTTGTTAAAAGAAAATGGGCATATTGATTCAGGTGAAATGATGCTTGCCCTAAAAAAATACTTAGAAGAAAAAGGTGTTGAATTCCTTTTAAATGAAGAAGTAAAAAGATTAGAATTTGAAGGTTCAAAAGTTAGTAAAATCAGAACTTCAAAAGATGTGTATGAAGCTGAAACTTTTGTTTTATCTACAGGTTGGGATGATACTTTAGCAAAACAAGCAAAAAACAAATTTTTAATGACACCTGCAAAAGGTTATAGTTTAACTTATAAAATGGATAAAGAATTAATGCCTAAAACTTCAGCCTTATTTGCTGATCTTTTTATTGCAATGACTCCAAGAAGAGAGACTATTAGAATGACTGCAAAACTTGAACTAGCAACAAAAAATCCTGCTATTGTAAAAAAACAAATTGATAGTATGAATGCAAACTTAGCTCAATATACAAATGATTTTGAAAGAAGAGATGTTATAGAATGGTCAGGATTTAGACCACTTACTCCAAATGATATTCCAATCTTAGGATTCGATGAAAATTACAATAACTTAGTTCACGCTACTGGTCTTGGTTGGTTAGGAATTACATTTGCTCCTTCAATTGGTAAAATTATTAGTGATGTAATTACAGTTGATAAGAAAAATGAAACAAATGTGGATATTTTATTATTCTCATCTTTTTTCCAAGGATAATATAAAATGAAGAGATAATCTCTTCATTTTATATCTTTGTTTGATTACAATATTAATCATTGGATTAATATTGTAATTAAACTGTTGTTTAGTTAGTTACGTAATGCGAGTAATTTTAATAATTTAATTACTCATTAGAATATCTAAGGAGAGAAGATATGGAAACAATTAACGGCTTTATTAGCTCATTATCATCATTAGTATGGGGTGCTCCTATGCTAATATTACTTGTTGGAACAGGTTTGTTCTTAACTATACGTTTAAAAGGACTACAATTTAAGGTTGTAGCTCATGCCATAGAAATTCTTTTTGCAAAGGATAAAAAAGCAGAAGGTGATATTTCTCAGTTTTCTGCTTTGATGTTATCACTTGGTGCAACTGTTGGTATTGGTAATATTGTTGGAGTTGCAACTGCAATTGCACTTGGAGGTCCTGGAGCAATATTCTGGATGTGGATTACAGGTTTAGTAGGAATGGCTACAAAATATTCAGAAGCTATTTTAGCTGTTAAATATAGAGAAAAAGGTATAAATGGTTATAAAGGTGGTGCAATGTATTACATCACAAATGGACTAAATATGCCAAAACTTGGAATGGCCTTTGCTATCTTAACTATTTTAGCTTCATTTGGAACTGGAAATATGACTCAATCAAATGCAGTTGCAACTGTATTATATGATCAAGCACAAATTCCTACTTGGATTACAGGAGCTGTTTTAGTTGTTCTTACAGGAGCTGTTATTCTTGGTGGAATTAAAACTATGGGAAAATTTACAGCTTATTTCTCTCCTTTTATGGTTTTATTATATATGCTTTCTGCATTTTTTATTATTGTTACAAACTTTGATAGAGTACCAGATGCTTTTGGTTTAATTTTTGAACATGCCTTTGCTCCTTTTGCAGCTGCTGGTGGATTTGCTGGTGCTGCTGTTGCTGCTGCAATTAGAATGGGGGTTTCAAGAGGATTATTTTCAAATGAAGCTGGACTTGGTTCAAGTGCAATTGCTGCAGCTGCTGCACAAACTAGTGATCCTGTTAAACAAGCTTTAGTTTCTATGTTACAAACTCTTATTGATACTTTAATTGTATGTACAATGACTGCAACTGTAATTTTAATGGCTCCTGTTTGGTTAGAAGGTGGAAGTGCTGGATTATTGACTTTAAAAAGTTTTGAATTCTTCTTAGGTGATACTGGTATGATAATTGTATTTGCAACAACAGTATTTTTTGCTTACTCAACATTACTTGGATGGTCATATTTTGGTGAAAAAGGTTTTGAATATGCCTTTGGTGAAAAATCAGTAATACTTTATAGAATTATATTTTTAGTTTTTGTTATGGTTGGAGCAGTTACTGAATTAAGATTTGTATGGAACTTCTCAGATTTAGCAAATGGATTAATGGCTATACCAAACTTAATAGCTTTACTTTTATTATCTAAAGTAATCGTAGCTGAAACAAATAGATACTTTGAAAATGGTATTCCAAAGAAATCATAATTAAAAAAAGTTATAAGCAGATTTAAACTATCTGCTTATAAAAAAAAGTTAAAATAATTTATTAGTAATATCAGGAGAAAAAAGTGAAATTATCAAGAGCTGTATGGGCAGAAATTAATTTGGATAATTTAGCTCATAATATGAGAGAAACAAGACGAATAGTAAAAAAAGATACTAAAGTTACTGCTGTGATAAAAGCAGATGGTTATGGGCATGGAGCAGTATCAATTGCTCAAACTCTACTTGACAATGGTGCGAATAGATTTGCAGTTGCTACATTATCTGAAGCAATACAATTAAGAGCTTCTTTCCCTGATATTGAAATTTTAGTATTAGGTTATACTCCTGATGAATTAACAGAAGAAATACTTCAAAATAATATAATTCAAACTGTTTATTCTTTAAGACAAGCAAAATTTTTTTCAAAAACGGCACTTAGTCTAAATAAGAAAATGACTATACATATTAAAATTGATTCAGGAATGAATAGATTAGGTATGCAAGAAAGTCAAGAAACAATTGATTCGATATTACAAATGAGTAAACTTGATGGTTTATATATTGAAGGTATTTTTACTCACTTTGCAACTGCTGATGAAATAGATAAAGAATATACAAGAAAACAAGTAAAATCTTATGAAAATGTTGTTAATGCTTTAAAACAAAAAGGTTTAGATATTCCTATTAAACACGTTTCAAATAGTGCAGCTATTATTGATTTACCTGAATATAACAAAGATATGGTTCGTGCTGGGATTATGTTATATGGTTTATATCCTTCAAAATATGTAAACCATAATAAAATAAATCTAAAAGAAGTTATGTGTTTAAAAGCAAAAGTTTCTCAAGTAAAACAGATTGAAAAAGGGCAGGGTGTTAGTTATGGTTTAAAACATAAATGTGAATATAACACACAAGTAGCAACTCTTCCAATTGGTTATGCTGATGGACTTACAAGAATGTTATCAGGGAAAGCTTTTGTAATGGTAAAAGATAAAAAAGTGCCTATTATTGGAAATATTTGTATGGATCAATGTCTTATTGATATTACAGGTCTCGATGTTAAAATTGGTGATGAGGTTGTTTTATTTGGTGGAAATGATGAAAATGGAATTTCAATTGATAGTGTTTCTGAATCATTAGACACAATTAATTATGAAATTGTTTGTATGATTAATAAGAGAGTACCAAGAGTATATATAGAAAATAATGAAAAGATTTATTTCAAAGATTATTTACAAATGATTACTGCACAAGAATGTCAAAAGTAGTTTTTTTAACTCTTTGTAATTGAAGTTTCAATAGAATACGATAATTATAAAACTTAAGGTAAAAAATGTCAAGAAAAAATACTTCTAGTGTAGATACAACTAAAGGTGATAAGATTGCAATGAAGTCTAATCAAAATAAAAATCCAGTTCTAGTAGGCTTTAATCACAAAGAAACAAGTGAACAAGTTATAAATGCTAGAAAAGGTGCTAATGTAGATTTAGCAAAAGCAAAAGCTAAGAAAAAAGCTAAAATGGCTAAAGCTTCAAAAAAGAAAAATAAGAAGAAATAAAAACAATAAAAATAGATTAAAATATCTAGTTTAAAACAGAAGCTATAAAAAATGTATCGATAGCTAAAAATTAAAGGATAATAAAAATTAAATTTTAATACAAATAGTATATTTTATTTAAATTAATTGTATAATTAAAAAAATTAAGATAAAGTGTATTTTATGAATCTAAAAAAATTAAATAATTTAGATAAAAAAGTAAGAATTATTATAATGATTATTTATGCTCTTATAATGTTTATATCAATACAAATAAAAATTGGTATAATAACTTTTATTATACTTTTTGCAATTCTTCCAATTGTTATATATCTTTATGTAAAATTAATATTCCCAAAAAATAATTAGTTCAAAACACGTTAAGTACGTATTTAATAAAATTTATCATTTTTCTAAAGAATTTTAAATAACTATAAATTTTAGTATATTTATATATTGGCATATCTGAAATAAACAATAAAGTTATAAAACTAATTCATAAAAACATCAGTTATTAAAATATAAAAAAGAAAGAATTTAGAGTCTTTAAGAAAGTAATTTTGTATCAAATATGCTGGAATTTATAAATAAGTGCTAAACTAAGAGTTATTAGTGTTTTGTAATAAAATGGATTTAAATATATTTTATTATCAAATACTTGTAAATATTAAAATAAAGAAGACTAAATGATATTAAAAAAAGACATATGTGTAAAAAATCCTTTGAAAGAAGAATGGGGAGCAGGTAAGGTATTAGAAAATACTGGAAATAATATTTATGAAGTATTTTTCTTAAATTGTGGTTTAAAAAAATTTAATAGAAAACAAAATCCATTAGTAGAAATTGATGAAATAACTAATGAACTATTTGAAAATATAAATACTGAAAATAGTGAAAAATTTATTCCTAATTCTAACTTAATAAAATATTTTCTAGAAAACTATGAAGATGGATTTAGTGGTGAAGATTATGTACAGAAAAAAAGAAATTATAAAATAAAAGCAAAAGATTTAGCAATTGACTTACTTAATAAAGAAGAATATGAAGAACTCTTAAAAAATGATAATTACGAAGAAATTGTAAAAAGAGCATTAAAAATTATAAATACAACAACTTTAATTTTACCAAATGAAAAATTAGCAATTAAAAACGGATTAGAATCAGATGAATCAAAAGAAGAATTTTCAAAATTGTTATTTAATTTGTTGTATGATGAAGAAAATGAAAAACTACATTTTAATAAATTTTGTGCAGTTTTAGAATCAATAAATGCAAATAAATGGACAATAGTCTCATATTTCCAATTCTTAATCCATTCAAATAATCATATGTTTATTAAACCGACAACTATACAAAGTATTACTGATATAGTAGGCTATGATATTAAATATAAATTAAAATTAAATTGGAATACTTATAACAGAGTTCAAAAATTTGCTAAATATTTAAAGAATAATATTACAGAACTTGAACCAAAAGATATGATAGATGTGCAATCTTTTATTTGTTGTATATCAGAAAAAAACTCTTAAACATATAATTTATTCTACTATAATATATATCTTTTCCTTTTTTGTTAATATAAAATATCAAAGTGAATTTTTAGTAGTAAATCTATAAAAACTAGACAAAAAAATGTCTAGTTTACAAAATACTATCTGTAATACAAACACTCTATATAGCACGTTTTAATAAATAAAGTTCCTAAACTAAATAATTTAATAATATTTAAGTATTAAATTCATTTATATCACCCCACTGGGTTATTTACAAATATATAAAATTGTGGTAATATTTAAAAATAATAAAATAAAATATTCCTTAAGGAAAAGTTATGGCGAAGATTACAGGAAATGTTAAAAGCTTATCAAATGGAATTTTCAAAGTAAAAGATGAAAATGGTAATGTTAGAGTTTTAGAAGTTGGTGACGAGATTTATGAAAATGATACAGTATTTGGAGATAGTGCAAATTCGTCATCATCACAAATAGAAATTCAACTTTTATCAAATGATGTAGTTGTTCTTAATAATGGACAAATGCAACTTAATAATTCTTCATTAATTGAGATAGTATCAGGTACAGAAGAATTATTTTTTACTAGAGAAGGCCTAAATGAAGATGTAGAATCTACTGAAAATAATATAGATGCTACAGAGGAAGAAACAGCATTAGGTGAAGAAACAGTACTAGATAATACAGATATTAATGAAGTATCTGATGTAAGAACTGCTGATTCAACTAATATTACTAGTAATTTAAGAGAAGATGAATTTAATACAGAAATACAAAATACTGATGAAGATAGAATAGAGTCAGAACCAGAACTAGTTCTCGAATCTGAGACTGATACAACAACAGTAAGTGTAAGTACAGCAGATGTAAATGAAGATGCAGCAAATGTAACATTTACAATCCAAACTTCAAACGCACCAGATGCGAATACAAGTGCAACTGCAACAGTAACTGTAAATGGAGTTGAACAAACAGTAGCTTTAGATGCAAGTGGAAAAGGTACATTAACAATTGATACACAAGATTCAGATGTATATAATGATTCACAAAGTTATGAAGTAGTAGTAACAGCAATTAACGGTGGAAACTTTGAAAATGTAAGTGTAGATGGAGCAAGTGCAACAGCAAATGTAACAGATACTGAAAATGAAACAACAGTAAGTTTAGCTGCAACAAATACAGATGAAGCAACACAAACTGTAACATTTACAGCAACACTTTCAAACGCAGTTTTAGAAGGGGATGATCCAGTAGTAGTAAAAACAACACTTGGTGATATTACAATTACTGAGGGAACTACAGGAACATTAGAAGTTACAAACACAAATACAGAAGATGTATATCAAGATGCAAGTACATTAGATAATAAAATTACAGAAGTAAGTGGTGGAAACTTTGAGAAATTAACAGCAGACACAACTACAACAGTAAGTGCAAATATCGATGATGTGAATCAAACAACAACAGTAAGTGTAAGTACAGCAGATGTAAATGAAGATGCAGCAAATGTAACATTTACAATCCAAACTTCAAACGCACCAGATGCGAATACAAGTGCAACTGCAACAGTAACTGTAAATGGAGTTGAACAAACAGTAGCTTTAGATGCAAGTGGAAAAGGTACATTAACAATTGATACACAAGATTCAGATGTATATAATGATTCACAAAGTTATGAAGTAGTAGTAACAGCAATTAACGGTGGAAACTTTGAAAATGTAAGTGTAGATGGAGCAAGTGCAACAGCAAATGTAACAGATACTGAAAATGAAACAACAGTAACATTAACAGCTTCAGCATCAGTAAACGAAGATCCAAATCCTGAAGGTGATTTTGAAGCCAGAAACGATATTACATATACAGCTTCATTACCAGATGGTGTTATAGCTAAAAATGATATAATTGTTACATTGAATGTTGGAATAGATGGAGAACCTGCAAGTGCTTCTGATTCTTTAACTATTACAATAAAAGCTGGAGAATCTTTTGGAATTGTAAAAGCAACAGAGGTAAATAGAGATAATGATGGTTCTAGTGAAGATAAATATATCGATAATGACTCTTTATCTGCATCAATCTCATTTGTAAATGAAGAAAATGCATGGCAAGTAGGAAGTTTAGAAAATCTAACTTTTGATGACACACCTGCTATTACAAAAATAATTGATGATAGTGACCCCGTAAATGTAACAATAACAGCAGATGCAACAACACCAAAAGTTATTGATATAACAACTGATGTAAGTGGTACAAATGGTGTCAAAGTTACTGCCATTGGAACAGATGGAGAAGAGAGAGATCTATCTATCGTTAGTGGTACAAATCATGATGGATTTGGTGTAACAAGTACAAATCTTTCAAATGGTGCTACAACAGAGTTAGGATTAAATGAAAAAATTGTTGTTGATTTTGATAATGATGTAAATTCACTTGATGTTGCTTTTGCTTGGAGAAATAATCATGAGACTGCAGAAGTAACTTTCTATGATGATGGTGATGTTGTTGGTTCTGCAACTGTGACAGGAGATGGTTCAAGTACTACACAAGCTTTTGTTACTTATTATGATGCATCAGGGACTCAAATAAAAATGGTAAATGCAGTAGGAAGTTCTGATAAAGTAGATAATCCATATACTTTTGAATTACCTAACTCTACAGATACAGATATAGTATCTTTTGATAAAGTAGAGTTTTCAGCACCAAATTATGTGGATGATTATTTAATCAATAAGATAGTTTATACAGAAGTTGTTGATAGTAGCATAACTGATATAGTAACTTCAGATGGTAGTATAACTTTTAGTATTCAAATGGATGAAGATTATCCCCCTCATGGTAATGCAACAGTTAAAGTTCAGATAGGTAATGATAATTATGATGTTGCATTAAATGCAACAGGAAGAGGAACAGTAACACTTGATGCGATACAAATAGCTGCATTGGAGGATTTATCTAGTATAGAGGTAAAAGTAACAGAAGTGATTGGTGGAGGTTATGAGAAAGTTAATACTACAAGTGAAACTTTTAATTTTGCTCCAGATCCATTAATATCAACAAATGATGTTATTAATACTGACGAAGAGACATCTTATTATAGTTTAACAATAAATGATTTTGGTGATTATACTGCTACTACTACAACAGAATTTAAAATAACTGAGCTTCCAACAAATGGTACACTTTATTTAAATGTAACAAGTGGAGATACTATTATCAATAAAGATGGAGAATCAACTATTATAACAGCTACTTCAAAAGTGGCAATTGGAGCAGGTACTGTTATCTCTTTAGCTAATATAGCAGCTGGAAAACTTGTATTTGAACCAACTGCTAATAGCGATGAAGATGGAAGTTTTAAATTTGAAGTCGGGAATGGAACTTATTTTGGTGATGCATATACTACAACTATTGATGTTAAAGCTGTTGCTGATGCTCCAACTACTGTAAGTATTGATGTAACAAAAGTAGACTCAACTGGAAGTGCTGTAAATCTTGGAAATTTAAATGGATATACGGAACATAACTTTGGAGATTTATCTTCTAATCAAAATATAGATGTTGGAAATGGTAAAGATCATGTTATTATTGGTAATACAGCTGGTGGTACCAATATAAAAGGTGGAAATGGTCCTGATGTAATTCAAATAAATGGAAACATCGGTGGCAATACATCTTTAGATGGTGGAAATGGGAAAGATATATTAGTACTAGGTAAATCTGAATCGAGTTACACTGTAAATAATTATACAAATAACAATGGTGTAATAGCAGCTCAAATAATTGATAAGGATACAAACCAAACATTAACAGTAAATCATATCGAAGAGATACGATATGCAAGCCCAACAATAGAATACAATGTCGATATAAGTGCCGCTTTAGCAGATATAGATGGAAGTGAAACATTAAGTGTAGAAATAAGTGGTGTTCCTAATAATGCAAGTTTTGATTTAAATAATTTAGTTGATCAAGGCAATGGTACTTGGCAATTAACTACTACAGAAGATGTAAAGTCTATCGATTATACAAATATCAAAATGACTGTTCCTGAAGGAACTGAAAATGTTGATTTAACTATAACAGCAAGTGCTACAGAAACTAGAGATAATGAAGATGAGGATAATGTTGCAACAGCAACGGATAGTGATACAACAATATCAAGTGATACTGTGAGTTTAAAAACAAGTTTAAATAAATCTACTAATGATACGTCATCAGATAATTCAAAAGTACAGGAAAGTTCGAATAATGAAATTAATAGTTCATATAATTCTTGGGAGGATAAAGAAGTTATTAATGGCACAGAAGGATCAGATACTATAAATATAGGTGAAGGTAATAATAAAATCATTAATGCAGGAAGTGGCGATGATACAATAAATACACCTGATAGTTTTTGGAAGGGAACAGGACAAGTTATTAATGGTGAAGATGGAAATGATACTTTAGTTATTAATCATAATCAAGATGATGGAACAACAAAATTTGATATTGTTGAAAATAATGATGGCAGTTATACTATAAAAGCATTAACATATAATGCATGGAGTCAATGGGATGCAGGATATGAACTTACTGTAAATAATGTTGAAAATATTCAATTTAATGATGGAATAGTATCCCTTACATCAACAGCAACAAAAACAGCAACGCTAATCGATGGAATAGTAGAAGGTGTAGAATATGAGACAAGTTCAGGACTAAAAGGACTAACAGACTCAAATGGAGACTTTAACTATAAAGAAGGTGATAGTGTAACGTTTAGTGTAGGAGCAGTTGTTTTAGGTGTAGTAACAGCAGAAGACCTTGCAAATGGAAAAGTGTTCCTTCAAGATATAGCAGATGTAGAACATACAAATGTAAATGATGAATATCTAGAAAACTTAGCAACATTCTTACAGTCAATCGATAGTGATGCTAGTGATAATATTGTAATTACAGATGAAACAAGAGTAGCATTGGTTGATTCATATATTAACCTTAAAACAGCATCTGAAGAAGAAGTAAAAGTATTTGTTGAAAATATAGGTCAAACATATGTAGATGAAGATACAGCAATGGAACATGTTCAAGATATGCTTGAAGAATATGCAGGAATTGATGAAAGTGAATTTGATGAAAGAACTTCTGATGATGTTGTAGTTGAAGATAGTATATTAACAGCAACATTAGGAACAGAAGCAATTGATGGAGTATCATATACAACAAGTTCAGGATTTGAAAGTATTACAGATGAAAATGGATTATTTACTTATGATGAAGGTGATAGTATTACATTTAAAAATGCATCAGGAGAAATTATATCAGAGTTAGATTCAAATGATATAGGTGATGATGAATTAATTACATTGAGTGAATTAGGAATTACAATAAATGATATAAATCCAGAAGTTGTAGACGAGACTGAAAAAGTAATCCTTGAAGATGAATCTGTAGAAGAAGAATCAGATGAAGTAGTAGAAGAACTTTCGACAGAACTTATTGATAATGGAATAAATTTTGATAATGTTTCTGAACTTCAAAAAGAAGAAATTAATTTAGATAATAAAGATGATGAAATTTCTGAAGTATTAGACGATCTTTTGGAAACATCAAATAATATTCCTGGACTTGAAGAAGATGAAAGTGAAGTAAATAAAGTTTCTTCAGAAAATTCTGATTTAGTATCAACAGATGGAAATGCACAAATAGTAGATACAACAGTTCAAATAAAAGTAGAACAATCTATCTCAGATGGTGTAACAAGTTAAGCTAAAAAAGTAAAGCTTCTTTTGAAGCTTTACTTAAAAAGGATATTGACGATTTTTTACACCTTCAATAGTTACCCATTTTAACTCAGTCATTTCTTCAATAGAAAAATGCCCACCTTCTCTACCAATACCACTTTCTTTTACTCCCCCAAATGGGATATGTGCCTCATCTTGAATAGTTGTTCCATTTACATGTACCATACCTGTTTCAAGTTCTTCAATAAGTCTTTGAGTAGCACTTAAATTGTTTGTAATTATTGCTGAACTTAATCCATAATTTGAATTATTTGCAATTCTTATAATTTCATCTAGTCCTTTAACTTTTATAATAACAGCAACTGGACCAAATGCCTCTTCATGAAAAATATTCATAGATTCATTTACATTTGTTACAACTGTTGGTTGATAATATGTACCAGTACTTTGTCTTCCTGCTAAAAGATTTGCACCTTTATTTACTGCATCATCAACTAAAGTATTAATAAATTCACATTGCGCTTCTTTTATAAGTGGTCCAATAATGGTAGTTATATCATCAGGTCTTCCAACTTTAAGATTTTTGACTTTATTTACAAATTTTTCACAAAATTCATTATAAATATTTTCTTCTACTAATATTCTTGAACCTGCCATACAAATTTGACCTTGATGTAAAAAAATACTAAAAGCTGCTGAATCAACAGCATAATCAACATCAGCATCACCTAATACTATTGTGGGAGATTTCCCTCCAAGTTCAACTGTACATTTTTTAAGATTTGCTGCAGCTGCTGAAGCAACTTTTTTACCAACTTCTGTTGAACCTGTTAATGTAATCATCGCAATTCTAGGGTCAGCTTGGAATGAATCTCCTAAATCTTTTCTTGAGCAGGGAATAATATTTAAAACACCATTTGGTAATCCTGCTTCAGTAAAAATTTCTCCAAATATTAGTCCACACACTGGAGTTTGACTTGATGGTTTTAATACAAATGAATTCCCAGCAGCTAAGGCAAAAGCAAATTTTTTCGAACTTAAAATCATAGGTGCATTAAATGGAGAAATACCTGCAATAACACCTAATGGTCTTCTAATACTATATGAAAAAGTATCAGGATCATTAGAAGTAAATGTTTCTCCTGAAACTCTTCTAGCTTCACCTGCTGCTGTTCTTAAGATATCGGCAACTGTATTAATTTCAAACATACATTTAGCAATAACTGAACCACTTTCGTTCATTAGAATTTTTTTAATTTCATCTGATCTTGCTTCAAATATATCAGCAGCTTTTAAAAGTATTGCTTCTTTTTCTCGTGGTGCAGTCTTTGCCCATTTTTTTTGAGCTAGGTATGCACTTTGTATAGCATCTTCTATATCTTGTTTACCAGCCATGTGTACTTTTGCAAATAACTCTCCACTTGCTGGATTAAAATCATCGATAATATTACCACTAGATGAGGGTTTATTCTGTCCATTAATATATAATTTATACTCTTTCATTTTAAATATCCTTTTATTTTATATTTATAAGTTAGACTAATATACTAATCTACAATTATTTACTTAACTTTAGTAAATTATTTTAATAAAATAAAGTTAAATAAAGTTCATAAAATAGTACTTGTAGTGTAATTTATTTTATAATAAATTATAAAATTTTCTTATGTAATTTACATGATTATATACCAAGAAGTATGAAAAATAAATTAAGAATAGATATATAATTATTTGGAGATTAAAAAAGTAGAAGATATTGTTATATTTGTATATTTTCTAAAAAATATAGAAAATATACAAAATGTCTAAAAGGTTTATTAATACTTATTCAGCTAGTAGGTTTCTATAAAACTCTCTATATTTAGTATCTTTTTCATCTCTAGCTTTCATAGCAGCTCTTGGATGTTCGTTTAATTGTCCTGTTAACATATATGGAATTGAGTAACCCCAATCAAGTTCTTTTTCTAATGGAATTATAAACTCTTCAATGAATTTTAAAACTGGCATTAATTTATATTTTGGATTTTTTAAGAAACCAATTAAAAGTTCCATAGGACAGTTTCCTGCACCTCGTCCTAATCCTGAAATTGTAACATCAAGAAAACTTGTACCATAAGTTAAAGCTTCAATAGTATTTGCATACGCAAGTTGCATATTGTTATGTGCGTGAATTCCAACTTGTTTTCCATGTGCTTGGGCAACTTTTAAATATTTTTCAGTTAATTTATTGATTTGTTCAGGATAAAATGAACCAAAAGAATCAGCTATATAAATAACATCAACACTTGATTTTGCAACAACTTCTAAAACTTCTGACAATTCATCATCAAATGATTTTGAAATAGCCATAATATTTATAGTAGTTTCATAACCTTTTGCATGAGCTTCTTCTACAAGTTCAATAGCTGCAGGGATTTGGTGAATATATGTTGCAATTCTAATCATATCAACAACACTTTCACTTTTTGGAAGTAATTCTTCATTTACAGTTCTTCCAATATCAGACATAACTGCAATTTTCATATTAGTATCGTTGTTTCCTACGATTCTTCTAATATCTTCTTCTTTACAGAAATTCCAAGGTCCATATTCTTTTTCACTCATAATTGAAGGTGAGTTATTTTTACCAATTTCCATATAGTCGATTCCAGCTGCAACACATGTTTCATATTGTGCTTTTACAAACTCATCTGTAAAATGAAAATTGTTTACTAATCCACCATCTCTTATTGTACAATCAAATACTTTTACGTCTTCTCTTACTGTAAGTATTGAACCTTTTCTTTCAATCATAAATACTTCCTATCTTCTTTTAATAATAATTGATGAAATAATATCTTAACACTGCTATATTAATCTTTAAAAATTAAAGAATATTTTTTTATATTGAGTATAATAAGAAAAATATATCAAAAAAGGGAATAAAATAAAACTATTTTAATTATTGGTGGAGCAGGGGAATTGACTCTATTTCAACACAAATTGCATCTTTAATTGATGAAGGAAAAATAAAAACTACACTTACAAAAACTATAAAAGGTTTTAGTGTTAAAAATTTAAAAGAAGCTCATAAAATTACTGAATATGGTAAAAATATAGGTAAAATAGCGATAACTTTTTAAGATATAAGCTTATTTATTAGGCTTGTATCTTAAATATATTTTTAAATTTAGGATACAAATGTTAAAAAAGACCATATTTACTCTTTTTAGTATTATTCTTGTAATGCTATTTTTCTTTTATTTAGGTGCTATAAATGTACTAAAAGATGATTCAAATTCTTTTTCAAAACTTCAATGTGTTTCTTATGCACCTTATTCAAAAGATGAATCTCCATTTGATAAAAACTATAAAATATCAAAAAAACTTGTACAAAAAGATTTAAAACTATTATCTAAATATACAAATTGTATTAGAACATATTCAACTGTGGGATTAGAAATTATTCCACAAATTGCAAGAGAAAATAATTTGAAAATGCTTATGGGAGCGTGGGTTAGTTCTGATAAAATATCGACTAAAAAAGAGCTTGATACTTTAATAAAACTTGCAAAAGAAAACAAAGATATAGTAAAAGCAGTTATTATAGGAAATGAAGTTTTATTAAGAAGAGATGTTTCAGCAGAACAACTTTATAAATATATAAAGGAAACTAAAGACGCACTTCCCAATACTAAAGTTACATATGCTGATGTTTGGGAGTTTTGGTTGAAAAATCCACAAATAGAAGAAGTTACAGATTTTGTAACGATACATATTCTTCCTTATTGGGAAGATAATCCTATGAATATAGATGAAGCAATTGATCATTTAGTAAAAGTAAGACTTGAAGTTGAAGAAACTTTAGGAAATAAAAATATTCTAATTGGTGAAACAGGATGGCCATCTGAGGGAAGAATGCGAGAAGATGTACTTCCTAGTAAAATAAACCAAGCTTTATTTGTAAGAGAGTTTGTAAAAGTTGCACAAAAATATAATTGGGATTACAATATTATTGAAGCATTTGATCAACCTTGGAAAAGATTAAGTGAAGGTGCTGTTGGTGGATATTGGGGATTATTTGATAAAGATAGAATGGATAAAAATGTTTTTAAAGGTGAAGTGTCAAACTTTCCTAATTATAAATATTTAGCTTTTGCTTCGATTTTTTTAGTTTTTAGTTTTTCTTTCTTACTACTTAGAAAAGCAAAGATTTCAAATAATAGATTATTAGCTTTTACTGCTATAAATACTTTATTTTCAATTCTTTATATTTTACAAGTTGAGCAATATTTTATTACTGTAAGAACAAATTTAGAGTTCGTTTGGGCTTTTGTTGCATTGTTTTCTCATTTGTTTATTTATTATTATTTACTAGGAAATATAGCTAATAAAATAAAAAGTATTCCTCTTTATTTATTTTATCTAAGTGCTTTTTTTGTAATTGTTTCTAATATTATTTTAGCTTTTGAAGGAAGGTATCAAAACTTTGAAATATATGCTTTCATAATTTCAGCTATTTCTTTTTTATGGCTTTTTAAAAATAAATATAAAGAAATAGATTTTGGTAAATCTGGAAAAATATTATCAATTATTCTTGTAATTACATCTATTTTAATACTGTTAAATGAAACAGCTTATAATATATTTTCTAATATTTGGATTCTAATTTCTTTATATTTTGCATATATTTTATATAAGGGTAGTCAAAATACTTCTTTTAAAGATATAAGAAATTTGATTTTATATGTTTTAGTATTTATAGGAATTGCATTTGCTATTAAACTTGGAATTTTAACAAATAATCAATTATCAAATGAGTTTGTAATAAAAGATTATATTGGATTATTTATACATTATAAAGTGTTTGGATTAATTGCTTTGGCTACTGTTATTATTGGATTTTTAACTAAGAATAAAATGATAGTTATTCTATCTTTATTCTTTAGTCTTGTAGCTATTATTTTATATAATATTTTTATAGGTTCTATTGTTTTTGTTGTATCAATATATCTTTTAGGAAATTTTGAACAATTAGAACAATCTAAAATCTAATAAGAAGTTAAACTTAAAACCTCGTTTATTTTATCATACGAATACATCGAATAGTTTTGAGTTTTTTCTTTTATAGCTGTAACTGCCATTCTATCGGCTAATTCATTACCTTCGATTCCTGCGTGACCTTTTACGTGTTTTATTTCTATTAAGTCTTTTATTCTTTCATAAAGTTCATGAGTTTTTTTGATAAGTTCAAGATTTTTAATCTCTCCACCTTTTTTACTCCAGCCTTTATTTTTCCATCCATAAGCCCATTTTGTAATACAATCTATACTGTATTTTGAATCTGAATATATAGTAATAATATTTTTAGAACTTGCTTGTTTTGCAATTGTTAAAGCCTGATAAAGAGCATTTAATTCTGCAATATTATTTGTACCATTTTCTACAAAATCACCATGTAATAAAACAGGATTTTTTTCGTTTGAATAAATAGCCAAACCACTTCCTGCAAGTCCTGGATTTCCAGAACACGCTCCATCACAATAAATTCTTATATGTTCTTCATCATCGTTTATTTGTGTTTCTTGTATATTTTTACTTTCTTGAATTTCTACTTTTGCGTTTGATTTAGGTTTTATATTGTTAAATTCTAAAACCATATTATAGTTCTTCAAAATCTGTTCTTGTGCTTTAAGTGCTAATTTACCTTTTAAAAGCATAAGTCTATTTGCATCATTTTTTAGAATATCTTTTTCATATATTAACTCTTTCCAATTATCTTCAATTGGAAAGTTTAACTCTAATATTTGACATTGAGCTTTATTTAGTGTGTCATTAGATGAAATAAGCTCTATAAACTCTTTTGTTATTTGCATTTTTCCTCCGTTTTATTTTGATATCTTATAAATAAAAATAATCCTAATATGATTAAAACTAAACCAAATAAAGAAATTTCATTTATAGAAATAGTTCCAAAAAGAATAAATCCACCAATAATAGTAAATATAACTTCACTAGCTTGTGTTGCATCAATTGCTGCTAATTCATTTGTATGCTTTGCTAATCCTCTTGCATAAAGGAAAATAGTTGTAGCTAATACACCTGAAAATAGTGCTACAAGTGCTGAATTTAAAACCTGTGATTGACTTGGTGCTTCTGGTTGGATAATCAAAAGAAGAATAATCCAAAAAGGAATAGACCCAAGTGTTAAAAGCATAACCTTGTTAAAAGCATTTTTTAATAAATCTGATTTTATATGTGGCACAAATTTATGTGCATTATTTTGACTTTCCCATACTAATTGGTTTCCAAATGGATAACAAAATGAAGCAATTAAAACAGGAATACCACCATAGATTAAACTTGAAAGATCAAATTTATCAATATGAGATAGGTTTACTAAGCAAACTCCTACAAAAATTATAAAAGAAAAAGCCCATATCTTTTTAGGAAAACTTTTTCCAAAAAGAAGTAAAACAAAAAGTGTTGCAACAACTGTAAACTGCCATGAAGCAGCAATAACCCAAGAAGGTGAGAAATCAGCAGCAAAACAAATCAATGCATAAAAGAAACCAAAACCAATAGTTCCACTTATCATCCAAAATATATAATTATCAATAAATAGTTTATATATTTCAACTAGTCTTTTAAAACCACCTTGAAAAATTAAAATTATTACTAAAAATACAATCATAAAAAAATATCTAAGCGTTGCAGAATAGAGCCAATGCCCACCTTCAACGCTCATAAGTTCATTTAATACAAAAGTCGTACTGAAAAAACCACCTGATAGTATTCCTAATAAAATTAATTTAAACATTTTATTAATTAGCTAAATTCCAAGGAATTGCTGCAAGAATTAAAACTAAACCAATTGTAAAATAAACCATTTGAGTTTTATATTTTTTTCTTTCATTTTCAATTCTTTTTGCTTTAAAAGAACCAATTGTAATGAGAATAACTGCTACTAACATAATAAGGCTATGTTCAACCGCAAAAAATCTTAACTCGCTAATTGCCATAGAACCTTTTACATCATCAAGAAAAGTATTTATCTTTTCGCTTGTAAAATAAACATAAAGCCCAATTACAAATTGTAAATGCACAAAACCAACAGTTATATGACCGAATATAGTATTGAATTTTGAAAATGGTTTATTTTGAAAATATCCTTTATATATTAGAACTAAATGTGTAATTAGGGTTATAAGTACTACCCAACGTAAGCTTGAATGTATGATTAATTGTGTTGTTTCCAATGTCTTATTCCTTTAAATTCCAAATGTGAGAAGAGTTTTTATCACATAAGATTTTTTTTGTATTATTTTTTTTAATGATTTTTAATGAACCTTTACATTTTGGGCAAATACCTTGAAGTTGAGTAAGATAAACATCTCCAGCACTTGAACACTCCAAATTGTATTTACCAAAATAAAGAATCTTTTTTAGCATAAGTAAACTAGATATTATTAAAATAATCAAAAATAAGATACAAAATATAAGCGGAGTCAATGATGATGTTTCATTATATAATGTACCTGTATATAAAACACCAACACTAGCTGCTAGTATTACTCTTAAAACTTTTAATTGCTTACCAAAAACTTTTATAGGTTTTTCTAAAACTCTTTCAAGTTTAGGATTTGTTTCTTTTTTCATTAATTCTCTTTTTTATATACTGCAAAAAAATGTGGTACAGAAGGTATTTGTGAATCATTATAAGCTTTAAAACTAATTTCTTTTAACTTATCTTCTGTGACAAATTTATTGATTTCTTCATAATCCAAAGGTAAAGGAATCTCATCTTCTTTTTCATTTTTTTCTCTACATCTACAAGATACTAATGCATAAGCATTTTTACTTACTAAATTTGATATAGCTTTTCTAGCTTTTATTCTATATTTCTCTGGTAATATTTGTATTGTATTACACTCATAAACTAAATCAAAATTTTCAAGCCATTTTTTATCATAGTCAAATAAGTCTGCTACTAGATAAGTAACTTTAGTATTCGGGTATCTTTTTTTACATAAGTTTATAGCTTCAGGTGAAATATCAAAAGCAATTACATCATAACCATAATCACTTATAGCTTGTGCATCATCACCAACACCACAACCAATTACAATAGCTTTTTTCTTTTTCAAATCTTTTTTATTGTTTTCTAGCCATTGAACTAAATATGGACTTGGTTCTAAATCAGCCCAAAATACAGCTTTATAATCACCTTGTGCATTGGTATAAATAGAATCACACCAAGCACTTGGTTCATCATTTTCATGATGAGTTTTAACCATTTGCTTATATTTTATAAGATCAAATTCTATCATTTAACTTCATCAATAATTTGTAATAATGTTTTTTGTGTTTGTTGTGCTAATTGTATAAAGTCTGGATTTATATCATCTACTAATTGTGTTAATGAATTCATTCCAATTTTAGTTATTCCTTTATCACTATAAACAGAGATTTTACAAGGCATAATCACTGATAAAGACATATCATGAGATAAAAATTCTTCTGCTACTTTTGGACTACAAACATCTAAGATTTGACATTCATTATCAAAATCTATACCTTTTGAATTTAATGTATTTTTTACATTGTGAATATGTAATATTCCAAACCCAAAGTTTGAGATTATTTTTTGTATTGTTTCTACTACTTCTTCTACGCTTTTTTTTGATTCTTCTATATAATGCATTTTATTTCCTAATAAATTTTTGTAATTATAATATACTATTTTTTTAAACTTGCTTTTTTTGTTTTAATAAAAGAAGTTGTATAAAATATTTCTTTTTGAAATAGAATTAATGAAGTAATCAAAGATAACATTGCTAATATAAATAAAGTTGCTATAAATATTGACCCATTAAAATCAAATATTGAACTTAAAAACATTGTTACAATTACAAGTGCTATTAATAATCCTGTCATTGTACAAAGTGAAATTGCATAATTTATATTTTGCATTCTAAGAGTAAGAAAAAGTCTTCGCTCTTTTGATTTTTCATGTGTATGAAGTTTTGATTCTTCTGTCTTTTTACTTTCAATAATTGCATCTATTTTTTCTACTTTATCAATAATTCTTCCAAGTCTTCCTGTAAAAACATTTAATAATCCAGCAACACCTGCTAATAAAAATACAGGAGCAACTGAAAGTTGTATTAGATGTGAAACTGTATTTACTCCATCTTCTGTTATTGTTGTAATCATATTAAAACCTAATTTATATTTATTTTATAAAAAATTGTAAGTAGAAGTTTATCATAATTTTTATTTCGCTATTTCAATTATTTTAATTTAGATATAATGCAGACAAATTTATAAAGTATATAACAAGGAGCTCAATATGGCTAAAGGAAAAAAAACCACTATTAAAGAGATTAAAAAACTTAATGATAATGAGATTTCAATAAATGGTAAAGAATACATTATTATAGAAGATGTAAAAGATATTGAAACTGCAACAACAATGAAAATATCATCAAATGGTAATAGAATTTTAAGATTTGAAGATGTAAATAAAAAAGCAAGAATTGATGTAAAAAGAAATATAGATGTTGTTAAATATTCTTTTGTAGATAAAGATGCAGCAGGAAAATTTAAAAAAGGTCACGATCAAAACTTTTTAACAAAAGATGATTTAAAAGAAGTACTTGGAAATGTAAATTGTCATAAAGATGCAATGGAAATGATTTATAAATTTACTGATAAAAAAAGTGAAACTTATGATCCAAAAGCAGGGCATACAAACTTTTATCTTTTTGAAGAAATCACAGAATAGAAATTTTATAATAAATATTACAATTTGACATAAAATCAAAAAGATTCTTTAATATTTTGTATACTTATTCAAAATTAAATAAAGGATTTTTTATGAGAGTTTGTGGAATTGAATTAAAATCAAATTATACAGTATTGACATTAGTTGATTATTCTTCTGATGATATTGTTGATTATATAGACTTAAAAATTAAAAAAATTACACTAGAAGATGATGAAAATACAAATAATGTTATATCTTACCTAAAAGAAATAAACACTTTTTTTGATGATAATCAAGTTGAAAAAATAGTTATAAAAAAGCGCTCAAAAAAGGGTGCTTTTTCAGGTGGTGCAGTTACTTTTAAAATGGAAGGACTTATTCAGCTATATTCAAAAGCTCAAATATCTCTTTTATCTGCTCAATCTATTTCATCGTATGAAAGAAAAAACGAAATACAATTTCCTAGTAAATTAAAAAAATATCAAGAACAATCATATCTAGCAGTATTATGTGCTATTTTAAATACATAAAGACAAATCATCTAGAATAATATCGCTTATTTTATCTGATTTTCCAAAATGTTCTAATAACACAAATTCAATAGAAGGATTATCATTTTGTAATTCTTTTATAATATTTGGTAAATCTGTACCTACGTGTTTACCTGTGTTTAAAAAATATGGATAAAAAAGTATTTTTGATATTTTATTTGAAATTAGTTCTTTACAAACCTCTTGAATACTTGGATTTGCAAGTTCTAAAAAGGCTGCTTGAACTTTAGAAAATTTATTATCTTTTTTTCTTACATCATCTACAAGTTTTATAAACTCCTTATTTGATAGCATTCTTTTACTTCCATGTGCAATTAAGACTAAAGCGTTCATATAATTCCTTATTTTTATAGCGATTATAACAAA
The DNA here is from genome assembly GCF_003667345.1 of Poseidonibacter antarcticus. Taxonomy (NCBI): domain Bacteria; kingdom Pseudomonadati; phylum Campylobacterota; class Epsilonproteobacteria; order Campylobacterales; family Arcobacteraceae; genus Poseidonibacter; species Poseidonibacter antarcticus. Next base: position 218,413 of record NZ_RCWF01000002.1, on the reverse strand, counting down.
ATAAATACAAAATGGCTATAATTAAAAAATTAATTATAAGGAGTAAAATATGGATATAAAAGAGATTATAAATTCACTAAATTTAATATATTATGAGTTTGACAATAAAAAAAATATTTTAATAAAAGATGTAAATTATACTAATAAATATACAAGACTAGAATTTTTTAAAATCACATATTATTTAACAAAGAAAAATATTTCTTTCAATGTTTTAAAAGATAAATCTATAAATTTTTCAAAATCAAATTCTGGAATAAAAAGCTATGTATTATCATTTTTACAGAATATAAATAATTCAAAGAAAAATATCTTTTTATTAAATGATAAAAAAGTAAAATGGGCAGAAAATATTCCTCTATTTAAAATAATTTATAAAGAAAAAAAAGTTAGATTAGATGATTATGATGCACTAATATTTACATCGAAGAATGCAATAAATGCAATAGAATCTATGAATAAAGACTGGAAAACAATTCCTTCATATGTAATATCTGAACAAACAGCAAAACTAGTAAAAGAATTAAATGGGAATTTAGAATATATTAGTAAAACAAAACATGGTGATGAATTTGCTTATGAAATATGTGATAAATTAAAAGGTAAAAAAGTTTTATACCTAAGAGGAAAAGAAATTGTTTCAGATTTAATAAATATCTTACAAAACAATGATGTTGTTTGTGATGATGATGTTATTTATGAAAATAAATTTAATAAAGAAGTAAAAAAGAAGAAAATCCCAAAAAACTCAAAAATCATTTTTACTTCACCATCAACAATAAAGTACTTTTTCAAAGTCTTTTCTTGGGATGAATCATATACAGCTATATCAATTGGAAAAACAACAGCAAAATATTTTCCAAAAAATATAAAACCAATAATTGCTAAAAATACTTCTTTTAAATCTTGTGTTGATACAGCATTGTCTTTGTCGTAGAAATTATAATTAAAGGAAAACAATATGCAAAATAGTAGCAAAACAAGTTTTTTTGTTCTAGGAATATTTATATTCTTAGGTTTAAGTACTCTAGGATATTTTTTTAAAACAGCAATTATCGAATATAAACAATATGATAGAAGTGTAAAAGTAAAAGGTTTATCTCAAAAAGAGTACAAAGCAGATATTGTTATTTGGCCTATTACATACACAGAAATTAATAATAATTTGGAAGAGTTGTATAATTCAATAGATAAAAATAATGAAAAAATAGATAAATTTTTAACTTCAAATGGAATAGAAAAGAAAGAAATAACTTTTTCAACACCAATAATAGTAGATAAAGTAGCACAACAATATGGAAATGCTAAAATAAATTTTAGATATAACGCAAAACAAACAATAACTATATATTCTAAAAATATAGATGAAGTTAGAATTGTACAAAGTACCTTATCAAAACTTGGAAAACAAGGAATAGTATTTTCAGGTGATAACTATGAAAATAGAACAGAATATATTTTTACAAAATTAAATGAAATAAAACCAAAAATGATAGAAGAAGCTACGAAAAAAGCCAGAGAAGTAGCACAAAAGTTTGCCTTTGATTCTAAAAGTAAACTAGGAAAAATCAAAAGTGCATCGCAAGGACAATTTTCAATAACTCAAAGAGATAGAAATAATCCACAAATCAAAAAGATTAGAGTTGTATCAACTGTAGAATATTATTTGACGGATTGATGTTTAAATATTCAAATTAGGAGAATATTTAAGAATATTTATTTCTTATATTTTCCTTGAGGTATTTGTACGGCATCATTAAAATCAAAATCTTTTTGTTCTATATCTTTCATCTGTATCATATCTTTTATTATATAAAACTGACACAGATTTTCTAACACACCCAAATATTTAGAATTAAAATAAGAACTTTAATTTTAGCTTTACTTTAATCCTAAAATATTTTCTAAATTATTTTCCAAATTTAATACAAGATACTTTACCATTTAAACCATTATCTTTATGATATTTAACACTATAATTACTTTTATTACTAATGTTTTGTTCAAAATTATTTATTTGTAAAGATTTAGTATCTTTTTTAACATATATTTCAGTCCAATCATCTTTTTCCCCATTACAATTAGGATCATCATAAACAGAAATATAAGTATTTTTTGGTACATAATAAAGTTGTATAGAATTCGCTTCATCGTTTTTACAGTGCGATTCTTTTTTTAAATTAACCTTTCTTTTTGGACTTGTAGATAATCTACAAATTATATTTTCTTTGTTTTTATTAACTTCCATTAACTCAATAAAAGAAGAAAAAGTTTCAGCATCAGCTACTTTTAGATAACTGATTTTCCCATTTAGATTATTTTTTGGATAAAAATGTATTTCATAATTTGTGTAATTTTTATTTTGTTCAAAGCTATTAATAGTCATTTCTTTGATATCTTTTTTAACATATATTTCAGCCCAATCATCATTCAAATCACCATGAGGGTTATCATACACACTTAAACGTTTACCAGCTGGAATATTATAAAGAATTACCGATTTAGCTTCATCATTTTCACCTTTCCCATCAAGTTTTTCATCAAAAGTTTTTGAAAGATTGATTACTTTTACAATATTACCTTTCCCTTCCATATCATCATAAAAGACAGCCAAAGGCTCAAGATTGCTTTTTTGAGTAATTTCAACAGCTGAAACTTTACCATCAAGTCCATTTTTCTTATGATACTGAATAATATATTTATCATTATTAATATCTTTTTGTAACTCTAATGTTTCGATTTCTAATATGTCAATAGTCTTTAATGTAAAAATATCCAACCAGTCATCTTTTAATGAACCATTTGGGTCGTCAAATAATCTAATTCTAGTATTTGGAGGAATATGTCTTAGTAGTACTGATCTTACTTCATCATTATCACATCCATATTTATCATCATTTTTAAAATTTATAAAAGAGTTATCAAGAATTGCAAATTCACATACTTTATTCTCCTTCAAGCCATTCCCTTCATGAAATGAGATTCTTGAAGAAGGCGTCGCATTATGCTGTATAACGACTCTAGATACTTTTCCATTTAATCCATTATTTTTACTGTAGTAGATATCTATTTCATCATTATTTTTATTTTGTTCAAAGCTATCAATAGTCATTTCTTTGATATCTTTTTTAACATATATTTCAGCCCAATCATCTTCTTGTGAACCATCAGGACTATCGTATAAATGGATTAAGGTTCCTTTTTTAATTTCAATAAGTTTCAAGGCATTTGCTTCATCATTAACACCATAATCAGCCAAATCTATAACTTTTGTATCCGCTTCATCAGGTACATCGTATATATTTTCCTTAATATCATTATTTATTTTATAAAATGATATACCAGGTCCCTTAAATGTATTTATATAGCGATATATAGTCCCACCACCAAGTATAAATATTGTTATCACACTTACAATTGCCAAACCTTTAATACTGAAAACTTGTCGACCTAAGATAATTCCAATAATTAAAATAAGCATAAGTACCATAAATATATTGCCAAAAAAAGACATTAGATCAAAACCTAATATACTTGTTACTAAATCCATAAAATACCCTTTTCACTCTAATTTAAAATTAAATAAATTATTTCATTATCTTTATTAAAAAGCCATTAAGCAAAGACTAAAAACTATAATGCTTGTAGTTACTTAGAATATGTTAAGTTAATAAAGGAACATGTTGCATCTAGTATTGTATCAGAAGAAGATTTTTTCAAAAAAATTATTCTAAATTATTTAATATGTAATATAGAACATTTTGAGTTTACAAAAAATGAAATCAATAACTTTCATAAAAAAATATTACTCAATTAGAACTTGCACATAGAATTGCAAAAATTGAATCAAATCTTGAAAATAAACATTATAATTTTGAACAACTATATAAAATTTCTAAAGCACTCGATATTGGAGTGTAACTGAAATTAGGACATTAAATTCTGATCAGTCTCTTCTTTATCCTCTTACTTTTGGAGCAGTTTTTACTAATGAAAAGCTTGTTCTAAAAGGAGTTTAATTTCTGAACAAACTCCAAATGGTACAGGTTGTAGGACTTTTTATTTTATCTCAGAATATTTTAATGCCGAGTATGAATTTAAGTTACCTCTCCAAGACTCTTTATTTCTCTTTTTGAGCAAACAAAGATTCTTCTACCCATTTCGTAAATTTTTCGCTGTCCTCTAAAATATCTACAGGAACTTCATAATATGATTTAACAGCCGGTCTATTAGGAAAAGGTTGTAAAGGTTTTGAATCTGCTTGGAGATATTTTTCTATAGTAGTTTTATAAACTTTTAGATATACCATATCATCAGATATAAGAGCAAAAATTACTCGGTATTGATAAATAGCCAAACCACCAAACATTTTTCGTGTACTTATACCATCTAATTGAGAAAGTTGATCAAGTACAAACTCTATAAAATTTTCAGATACGGTCATTACATTACCTTTAAGTATTTAGAAGATTATCTTTCCTTGTTTATTTTATTTTTCCCATTACTAATTTTGAGAATGGTATTCCTGTAACTTTTACACTTCCAAAGATAAAGATAATTGCCAATATTAAATCCATTCCTGTCATAACTATCATTGCTGAAGGAACTTCTCCAACGGTAGTTGCATAGGAAACTAAAAATACATTAAATAACCGCACTAAACCATTCCAAAGGATTATGGATGCTCTAGTCTTTAATTCTTGTATAGCCCAAATAAGTGTCGCTCCCGCAAATATTATAAATGCTCCTGCTACAGCATTGCTTATTAAAGCTTCACCTGTTTTACTCAAAATAGATTGAATAATCATTCCTATCCCTATAGGGAAATTGAAAATGCTTGTGATAAGAACGATTTTTTTAAATATACTATTCATAATTTTCCTTTTTTGGTCATCTATATTCATAATAATGTAGTTTTGAACTTTTCTTCTATTGATGATTTTTATTTAAATATAGAGAAAGATAAAGTTAAAATATCTTTTAGCATTTGGACATCATAACCATTAGAGATTTTATTCATAACCATTCCTACTTGTGTGTCAATATAGTTTGCAGCAAGATTGGTTGAAATATCTTTAGAAAATTCACCTTTATCTTTGGCTCGTTGAATCCAATTTGCATATGACTCAACATATTTTTTGTGAATACGTTCAATTTCCTTTTTTGTCTCTTCCCCTAAAGGATAATTTGAATCACGTAATTTTATAAATAAGCATCCATCATGGTGGGAAGAGTCAACTGTTAACATTAATATAAATTTATCTAAAGTATCAGTAAAAGGAATGTCTTGAGTAAATAACTTTTGAACTACGTTTATAACCTTTTTTTCATATTGAGCTAATACAGCTTTCATTAATCCATCATCATTCCCAAATTCTCTATAAATACCAGGTTTTGATACATTAGATCTCTTACATATTTCATTAAGTGATATAACTTCAATACCCTCTTTCCAGTAAGCTTTCATACTTATATCTAAAACATCATCTCTATTTAATGTTTTTGGTCGTCCTCTTGAACGTTTTGTTTCTTCTACCCTCATTTTTTTACCTCAAAATTGTTTAGATCTATTTTATCCAGTCAATAACTACTTTTGCCCAACGTTCACCATCTTCTTCTTGTATAAAATGAAATCCATGAAGTTCAGTATGAGGTTGTTTTTTTGTCCCTGGCACATTATCTAGGAAAAACTGTTCAAATGGCTTACTTACAGGGTCTTTATCAGCGAAACATAACAGTACTGGTTTTGTAAACGAAGAAAGTTTTTCTTGAGCTTTACGAACATCCTCACTAGCTGGATTATCAGGAGTTACTGGAACTAGTGCTGGGAATACTCTTGCACCTGCAAGGTAATCTTCAGAAGGAAATGGTGCACGATATGCATCTTGTTCAAGTTTTGTTAGAGTCCCTTGTCCAAATTTGTTAAGAATAAATCCACAGTCAAAATCTTCTGTATTTTGAGTAAACTCAAACCATTGTTGAAATGTTTCAGAAGCACCCTGATCTCCTGTAGGTAAGCCTGTATTTGAAATGGAAACCCGTGCAAATCGGTCAGGCATATCTGCTACTAATCGCAAACCAATAAACCCACCCCAATCTTGTGCTACTAAGGTAATATTAGTTAGATTAAGTGCTTTCAGCCAATCACTCATCCAATTTACATGCTTTTGATATGTATAGTCTGTTCGTAAAGCTGGTTTATCAGAACGACCAAATCCAATAAGATCAGGTGCAATAACACGGTATCCCGCTTCTAAAAAAAGAGGAATCATCTTTCTGTAAAGAAAACTCCAACTAGGTTCTCCATGCATACAAAGAACAACAGGTGCGTCTTTTGAACCCTCATCAATATAAGCAATTCGTAAAGCACCTAAGTCTTTATCTTCAACTTCCAAATAATTTGGTGAGTAATCAAAATTAGGCAGATTTTTAAATCTCTCTTCTGGTGTACGTAAAACTTTCATATTTATCCTTTTTTTAATTAATTATTTAAAATAGTACCACCTAGTACTTAAATATAAGCTTAATAAAATACCAAATGGTATAATTTATTAATGTGAATTAATTATTGAAGAATAGGAAAGGATAAAGTTATATGAATAAGTTAGCTCTCAAGTAGAATAAAAGGTTGTTTTTTGATATATAATGCTTCCCTTTTTTAGTACCAGTAAAACAAGTTTTCTTATTGGAATGTCCCCTATAAAGTAGACAGTTTCATGTATTCAGCAACCTCTTACTTTTGGAACATAAAGTAGTAAAGTTGATTTTGATGTTCCACAAAGTGTTCAAAAAGTAAAAACTACAAAGTTCCAGAAACATTAAGGAATTATGGAACAAATAAAGTGACCTTTCAAATCAGATATTTAAAGCTTTAGCTAATCTTCCTTCAAAAAATATAGCCAATTGAGAAAATGTTAAACTCCAATTCTAAATAGGCAAGGATTACTTTACTATCAATTCTAGCACCTTGTTTTATTAGTTCAAGTGCCTCGTCCATATTGAACTGTTGTTTGATAAGTCATTCCTTTAGAATTTAATATTCTATCGGTTTGACACAAAATTTTGAACACTCCCTTTTTTAGATGTACAAGATAGCTATTAATCAAAGATTTTTTTATAAACATGACAATACGGAGTTTTTCCAGTTCTTGCATAATAATCTTGATGATAACCCTCAGCTGCATAAAAAGGACTATTTGGTTTAAGTGTAGTTGCTGCATTTATACCTTTAGTCTTTAAAATTTCTATTAGTTTTTGTGTTGTTTTCTTTTCTTCTTCATTGTTATAAAAAACAACAGAAAGGTATTGACTTCCTATATCTGGACCTTGTCCATCTTTTTGAGTTGAATCGTGTATTTCAAAAAATAGCTTTGCTAAACTCTCATAAGAAATTTCATCAGGATTATAAATAACTTCTACAGTTTCAACATGACCTGTATCACCTTTTACAACACCATAATAATCAGGATTTTCAACAGTTCCACCCATATATCCGCTAATTACATCTTTTACACCAGCTTGTTTTTCAAACAAATGCTCAACACCCCAAAAACAACCACCTGCAAAATGTGCTTTTTTAGTCTTTGAATAATCAATATTTTTATTTTGTGGTACTACGATTTCTTTACTAAAGTTAGTTGAGATAAAAGCTAATAGTCCAACAGCTAGAATTATTATATATTTATTAATTTTCATTTTTATCCTTTTGATATTTATTCATATATTGTATATTATTATAATCTTGTGTAGTATGTGTTTATTCTTTATAATCCTTCCAAAATAAGAACTTGTTCATTTTCTTCATAATTAAATCTAAACTCACACTCTTTTAAATAATAAAAAAAATGCTCTTCTTTTATTCCTTTATATTTTTTAAGTATATTTTCAAGATATTTCCAAAACTCATATAGTTTTGTTTGATGTGCTTGTTTTGAATGTAGTTTATGCCATTTTAAATATGTTTCAAAACTATCATCTTGAATATCATTTGTTTTTTGTCGTAATTTTGGCATCAAAAGTGTATATACTTTTTCATTTGAGTAAAAACCCATAATATTTATAGCTTCATAAAGAGATTTTTTCTTTTTGTTTTTTTGTCTTTGATTGAAATAATAGTACTCTTCATATTCACTATTGTCTTTTATACTATTGTTGTATTCGTTTTCTAAAAACATTGCTATTTTATATCTATACTCATCATATCTATCTTTTATAGTTCTATAATTTAAGTTCAATGCTTTTGAGCTTTCAAGTGCGTTTAGATTTTCTATAAAAGCTTTTTTGATGTTTTCTTCTCTTTGCAGTTTTTTTAGAGAGTATTTTTTTGCACATTCTTTGCATTTTATATAATCATTTTTTAAATAGTAAAAAGTTGTATTGTTACAATTTTGGCATTTCATGTTCTAAATATACATAAGAGTAAATAAAAATTAGTTTAACTTTATGTTTTTTATATATACTACAAATACTGAACACTCATTCATAAGGAGAAAATGTGGAATCTTTGGGATTACTTTTAATTTTTTGGTATGGAATATTACATGCTTTTGGAGCAGATCATTTAACTGCTATTGCAGATTTTTCAATTGGAAAAAATAAAAGAAAAACAATGCTAATTACAACAATGTTTGCAGTAGGGCATGGTGTATCACTATTTATTTTTGCAAAGATATTAGAAACATATAATTTATCAGAAGAAATACTAGCTTATGGAGATGTAATATCAGCAACAGTTATTTTAGGAATGGGTATATATTTATTATTTTTAGTTTTTACAAATAGAATAAATTTGGATAAACATATTCATAATGGAGTTGAACATATTCATATTTATTTTGGTAGTAAACATTCACATAATGACTCAAATAAAGATATAACATCAGCTTTTACAATTGGTACACTTATGGGAATAGGGGGCGTTCGTGGAATGCTTGTAACTTTAGGATTAGTTCAAAGTCAAAGTGTTGATTTTACTATGGTTCTTAGTTTTACTCTTGGTGTAATGGTGATTTTCTTAGGTTTTGGTGCTTTTATTTTATATATAAATAAAAACCTATTAAACTCAAAACAAAATATAAAAAGAGTTTTTACAATTGCTGGTGTTATTTCAGTAATAGTAGGAACAAATATACTTCTTGGATAAAAAAGGATTAAAATATGTGTAAAGATTGCGGATGCAGTATAACAGATCACGACCACGGACATTCACACGATGAAGAACATAGTCACAGTAATGAAAGTGCTAATCATCAAGCAGCTCATGAAACACTTCATCATAACCCACAGCTAAATGATAAAAAAACAATATCTGTAATAAAAAAGATACTTGATAAAAATGACCATGAAGCTTCACATAATAGAGCTCATTTTGATTCACATAATGTTTTAGGAATAAATCTTATGAGTAGTCCAGGAAGTGGAAAAACTACACTTTTAGAAAATATTGTAGATATGGTAGATTTTAAATTTGCAGTAGTTGAGGGTGATTTAGAAACATCAAAAGATGCAGACAGACTTAAAAACAAAGGTATAGAAGCTGTTCAAATACAAACAGGAAGTGCCTGTCACTTGGATGCTTTTATGGTTCACAAAGGTTTACATGATGTTGTTTTAGATGATTTAGATGTATGTTTTGTAGAAAATGTAGGAAACTTAGTATGTCCTGCTTCTTATGATGTAGGGACACATTTAAATATTGTACTTGTTTCAGTTCCAGAAGGTGAAGATAAGATTATAAAATATCCTGTAATGTTTAGAACAGCTGATTTAATCTTAATTACAAAAACGGATTTACTTCCTTATTTTGAATATGATATTGAAAAAGAGAAAAAAGAAGCTAGAAAATTAAAACCAAATGTAGATATTTTAGAAGTAAATATCAAAGATAAAGATTCATTACAAAATGTAATTGATTGGATAAACTTTAAAAGAAAGATGAGATAATAATATGTGTTTATCAATACCATCAAAAATAAAAAGTATAGATGAAGAAATGAATACTTGTGTAGTTGATACTATGGGAGTTGAACGTGGAGCATCTTTGGATTTAATAGACCAAGATGTTGTAGTTGGTGATTATGTATTAATTCATATAGGTTTTGCAATGAATAAAATAAATGAAGAAGATGCACTAGAATCCCTGAAAGTCTATCAAGAGATAATAGATAAAATGGAAGAAAAAGACAGGTTAGAAGCAATAGAGCAATCAGATAATTGCCCCAATAAATAATAGGTCAGACTTATGAATAATGAATTAGAACTAAAAGATTTATATGATGGTTTCAGAGATGCAAAAACTATAAAAGCTTATGCAAAAATCATAAAAGAAGATGCAAAACTATTAGATAAAGATATACATATTATGGAAGTTTGTGGTGGACATACTCATACAATTATGAAATATGGTATTCCTCAACTTCTTCCTTCAAATATCAAATTTATACACGGTCCTGGTTGTCCTGTTTGTATTATGCCAAAAGAAAGAATTGATAATGCCTATGTATTAAGTATGCAAGAAAATGTAATTCTTGTAACACTAGGTGATATGATAAAAGTACCAGGAAGTAAAGCATCTCTACAAGATGCAAGAGCTAAGGGTGCTGATGTTAGATTTGTTTATTCACCAATGGACTGTATAAAAATAGCAAATGAAAACCCAGATAAAAGAGTTGTATTTTTTGCAATTGGTTTTGAAACAACAACACCAATGACAGCTGCACTTATTCAAACTGTAATAAAACAAGATATTAAAAACATCTGTTTTCATATAAATCACGTAACAGTTCCAGAAGTTATGTGTGAGCTAATAGATACAACAGATCATAATATAGATGCTTTCTTAGGACCTTCACATGTAAGTGTTATAAGTGGAAGTAAGATATATGAAATATTTCCAAAAGAGTATAAAATACCTGTAGTTGTAGGTGGCTTTGAACCTGTTGATGTAATGCAATCTATTTCTATGATAGTAAAGCAGTTTATTGAAAAAAGATGTGAATTAGAAATTGAGTATAAAAGATTAGTTTCTTATGATGGAAATAAAAAAGCTCAAGATTTGATGTCTAAGTATTTTGAAAAAACTACTTTCAAATGGAGAGGTTTAGGAAATGTTAAAAATAGTGGTTTTGAACTAAAAGAACAATTTGCCAAATATAATGCAAAAGTAATATATAAAGATGTATTACCAACGCAAGAGAAAAAAGATCATAAACTTTGTATTTGTGGTGATATTTTAAGAGGAGTTGCAAATCCACCTGATTGTACAATCTTTGGAACTGCATGTAAGCCTACTAAGCCAGTTGGTTCTTGTATGGTAAGTAGTGAAGGTGCATGTGCTGCGTATTATAAATATGGAAATCTAATATAGTATTTAAAATTAAGTACTAAAGGAAAAGTAAAGATGAATAAAACAATAACACTAGCACATGGAAATGGTGGTGCTGAGAACAATGAACTTATAAATAAAGTATTTTATAAAGCTTTTAAAAATGAGATTTTATCAAAAAGTGAAGATGCCGCTGTTATTCATGGTGGAGAACTTGCTTTTTCTACTGATTCTTTTACAGTAAGTCCACTTTTTTTTAATGGAGCAGATATAGGTAAACTTGCTATTTGTGGAACTTGTAATGATTTATCAATGATGGGAGCAAAACCAAAGTATCTTACTTGTTCTGTGATAATAGAAGAAGGCTTTGAAATAAAAAGCTTAGAAAAAATAGTAGCAAGTATGAAAGAAGAGCTAAGTAAAAATGGTGCAATTGTAGTAAGTGGAGATACTAAAGTAGTTCCAAAAGGTAGTGTTGATAAGATTTTTATAAATACTACAGGTATTGGAGAAATACAATATAAAGGTATAAGTTCAAACAATATAAGCGAAGATGATTTGATTCTTGTAAGCAGAGATATAGGAGCTCACGGAGCTACAATCTTTGCTGCACGTGAAGGAATGGATTTAGAAACATCTTTAAAAAGTGATTGTACTTCTTTATATCCACAAGTAGAAGCTTTAATAAAATCAGGTATTAAAATCACTGCTTTAAGAGATGCTACAAGAGGTGGGGTTAGTGCTGTTTTAAATGAATGGGCAAAACAATCTGATATATGTATAGAAATACAAGAAGATAAAATACCTGTATGTGATGAGGTAAATGGAATTTGTGAAATGCTAGGCTTTGAAGCAATGAGCTTAGCAAATGAAGGAACATTTGTTTTAGCAATACCAAAAGAAGATGCACAAAAAGCAATAGAAGTATTACAGACATTTGAAGAAGCAAAAAATGCAAGCATAATAGGAAAAGTAACACAACAATATGAGAAAAAAGTAGTATTACATTCATCTTGGGGAACAAAAAGATTTTTAGAAACTCCAACGGGTGAATTATTACCTAGAATTTGTTAATCAATATAAAAATAAAGGGAAGAAATGCATGAATATTCAATAGTTCAATCATTACTTGAAAGTTGTGAAGAACATGCAAAGCAAAATGATGCACAAGAAGTTACAAAAGTAGTAGTAAAAATTGGAGTATTATCAGGAGTTGAACCTGATTTACTTCAAACTGCATTTGATACTTTTAAAGAAAAAACCGTCTGTAATAATGCCCAATTTATAATCAATCATCAAAAAGTAGTGATTGATTGTTTGGATTGTGATACAACATCAACTCTAGAAAAAAATGATTTCTGCTGTCCAAAGTGTCAAAGTGTAAAAATTAAGGTAATTGATGGGGAAGATATGTATTTAATGAGTTTAGAACTTGATTGAATAATGTGATTAACTGAATAATATTTGAAACTTTTGTATATATATTATGTATAAATAAGCAAACTTTACATAAAATTTACATAGAATTATGGTATCGTGATTTATACAAAAGGAGAAAGAATGAAGAAATTATTAAGTTTAGCTCTTGCATCAACACTAACTTGTGGCGTTGTAATGGCAAAAGAGATTAAAATTGGTGCTGTTATGCCAATGTCTGGACCATTAGCTGCATATGGGCAAGTTACTAATTTAGGTTTAGAATTAGCACAAAAGTTACAACCTACGTTAAAAAATGGTGATACTATTAAAATAGTGTTATTAGATAACAAAGGTGATAAAGTTGAAACTGCAAATGCTACTACAAGACTTATCTCATCAGATAAGGTAGTTGCTATTTTAGGAGCACTTACATCTACTAATACTGCACAAACAATTGCAATTGCTGACAAGAAAAAAATTCCTGTTATTGCCGCAGTTGCTACAAATGATAAATTAACTTCAAGAAGAACTTTTGCAAATAGAGTTTGTTTTTCAGATAGTTTTCAAGGTGAAGTTGTTGCAAACTTTGCAATAGATCAAGGTTATAAAACAGCTGTAGTTGTAATTGACCAAGCTCAAGTATATTCATTAGGACTTTCAAAAGCATTCCAAAAAGCCTTTAAATCAAAAGGTGGAAAAATTGTTAAAAAAATCAAAGTTACTTCAGGTGATAAAGACTTTAAAGCTGTAGTTTCTCAAATTAAAAAAATTAATCCAGACTTTATGTTTATGCCTTTATATCACCCAGAAGCTTCTATGATTGCAAGACAAGCTAAACAATTAGGTTTAGTTAAACCAATGTTTAGTGGTGATGGTGTTGCAAATCAAACATTTATTAATTTAGGTGGAGATGCACTTGAAGGTTATATGTTTACAGATTTCTTTGACTATACAAATCCTCCATCAAAAACTTCTTCAGATTTCATTAATTTCCATAAAAAAGAAACAGGGAAAGATGAAATGAATTCGTTTACTGCATTAGGTGCTGATACGTATAATATTTTAATTGATGCAATGAATAGATGTGAAGATCCAACTAATTCAATTTGTATTAATGAACAAATTAAAAAAACAACTGCCTTTGATGGTGTTTCAGGATTAATTTCTATTAATAAAGAAGGTAACGCAACTAGATCTGCTGTTATCAAAGAAATTAAAAATGGTAAAGCTGTATTTAAAGCAACCGTAAACCCAGAATAAATTTAGAAAGTCTAGTAATATTTAATTACTAGACTTTTTTTTTGCAATAGTAAAAGTAAATATAATTACTTTTACTATTGTAAAACAAAAGAAGAAGCTTTTAAAAAAATCAGGAGATTTAATGGATATATTAACATTCATGCAACAAATGGTAAATGGATTCTCTCTTGGATCTATGTATGCTTTAATTGCAATTGGTTATACAATGGTATATGGAGTGCTTAGGCTTATTAATTTTGCTCATGGTGATATTATGATGGTTGGTGCCTTTTTAGGTTATACATTTATGGCAGTATTTGATTTACCTTTTTCTGTTACTGTATTGTTATCAGTTACTATAGCAGCACTTTTTGGTATGTTTATGGATAAAATTGCCTATAAACCTCTAAGAGAAGCTCCAAAAATTTCATTGCTTATTACTGCAATTGGTATTTCTTTTTTCTTAGAAAATGCTTTTACAGTTTTTGGAGGTGGAATTCCTAGAGCTTTCCCAGTTCCTGAATATATGGAAAATATTTTTAATGTTGCTGGTGTAACTTTTTCAGTAGCTTCTATATTAGTTCCTATTATCACTTTAATTTTATTAGCATGTATTTTATATGTATTATATAAAACAAAATATGGTATGGCAATTCGTGCACTTTCATTTGATATTAAAACAGTAAATTTAATGGGTATTGATGCAAATATGATTATTGCTTTAGTATTTGCATTGGGTTCAGGTCTTGCAGCTGTTGGTGGTATTTTTTGGGCTGTAAACTATCCTAGTGTTGAACCTATGATGGGTGTTTTAGTTGGACTAAAAGCCTTTGCAGCTGCTGTTGTTGGTGGTATTGGTTCTGTAAGTGGTGCAGTTTTAGGTGGATTTATTATTGGATTTACTGAAGTTGTTGTTATCGCCTTTTTCCCTGAAATGGGAGGATATAAAGATGCATTTGCATTTATTTTCTTAATTTTAGTATTGTTATTTAAACCTACTGGAATTATGGGTGAAGATTTAGAAAAGAGTAGGTTCTAGTATGATTGAAGATTCAATTTTTACAAAACAAAGATTAATTAACTTAGCTATTATTGTAACAGCAATATGGTTTACGTGGTTTGCTCAAAATACTTTTGATGAATATACAGTAAGAATTATTAATAATGTTGCAATTTTTATTATTCTTGCAGTTTCTTATAACTTAATAAATGGTGTTACAGGTCAGTTTTCATTAGAACCAAATGGTTTTGTTGCAATTGGTGCTTATGTTACAGCTATTTTATTGGTTGATTCTGAAGGAATGTTATATCAATATGATATTGAAGATCCTTATCCTTGGGTTTTAGCTTTACAAACAAATTTCTTATGGGCTTTAATATTATCAGGTACTATTTCTGCAATTTTAGCACTTTCGTTATCTTTTCCTGTATTTAGAGTACGTGGTGATTATCTTGCAATTGTTACACTAGGATTTGGTTTTATTATTAGAATTTTAGCTATTAACTCTCCTGAAATTACAAATGGTTCATTAGGTATAAACGATATTCCTGAATACTCAAACCTTTATTGGACAGGTGGTATTGCAATTTTAGCAGTTATGGCTATTTTAAATATTATTTATTCAAAATTTGGTCGTTCTATGAAAGCAGTACGTGATGATGAAGATGCTGCAACTGCAATGGGAATTAATACGTTTAAAGTAAAAACATTGGCATTTACAACATCAGCATTTTTTGAAGGTGTTGGAGGTGGATTATTAGCAGCTTTATTAACATCTATTTCTCCAGATTTATTTACATTCTTCTTGACTTTCCAATTATTAATCATAATTGTTTTAGGTGGATTAGGAAGTACAACAGGTGCAATTATAGGTACTATTTTTGTAATGGCAGGATTAGAATGGATGAGATTCTTAGATGAACCTATGAATATTTTGGGAATTCAAACAGAAGGCTTACCGGGAATGAGAATGGTTGTATTCTCACTAATTTTAATTATAGTGATGCTTTTTGCAAGAGAAGGATTAATGGGTAAAAGAGAATTATCCGATTTATTTAAAAAGAAAAAGGCAAACAAATGATTTTAGAAGTTTGCAATATAACAAAAAAATTTGGTGGTGTTACTGCTATAAAAGATACTTCTTTTCAAGTAAAATCAAAAGAAATATATGGTCTTATTGGTCCAAATGGGGCTGGTAAAACAACTATGTTTAATATTATTACTGGTAATTATGAACCAACAGAAGGTTCAATAAAATTTCATGGTCAAAGAATTGATGGAATAAAGCCTTTTAAAATTGTACATAGAGGAATAGCTAGAACTTTTCAGAATATTAGATTATTTAAATCAATGACAGTAATGGAAAATGTATTGATTGGATTTGATTATCAAGCTTCTTATACATATTTTGAAGCAATTTTAAGATTACCAAGATTTTTTAAAGAAGAGCGAAGAATTAAAAGAAGAGCTTTAGAAATTATGGATGTATTAGGAATAAAAGAATACGCAGATGAATTAGCAACTTCACTTTCTTATGGGCAACAGAGAAAAGTAGAGATTGCAAGAGCCTTAGCAGCAAATCCTCAACTTTTACTTTTAGATGAACCAGCAGCAGGAATGAATCCACAAGAAACTCATGAATTAGCAGAGTTATTCTTTAAAATTAGAGATGAATTTGATATTACAATTTTATTAATTGAACATGATATGAAATTTGTAAATAAATTATGTGATAGAGTTATGGTTTTAGATTATGGTAAAACTATTTTTGAAGGTGATATCAAAGATGCTATTAAAGATGAAGAAGTAATAAAAGCTTACCTTGGAGATTTCAAACATGCTTAAAGTTAAAAATTTAGAAGTATTTTACGGACTTATAAAAGGTGTTAAAAACGTAAATTTTGAAGTTCAAGAAGGTCAGATTGTCTCACTAATTGGCTCAAACGGTGCGGGGAAGACTTCAACTTTACAATCAATTGTAAATGATGTTAAAAAAAATGGTGAAATAACTTTTAGAGGTAAAGATATTTCTAAAATGAAAACGCATACAATTATTCAAGATGAAATTGCACTTGTTCCTGAAGGAAGAAGATGTTTCCAGAACTTAACGATTGAAGAAAACTTAAGAATGGGTGCATTTAATAATGATGCGAAATATGAGCAATTACAAGAAGAAATGTTTAAACTTTTTCCAAGATTAGTTGCAAAAAAAGGACAATTAGCAGGAACTATGAGTGGAGGAGAGCAACAAATGCTAGCAATTGCTAGAGCTTTGATGTCAAGTCCAAAACTTTTAATGCTAGATGAACCATCACTAGGACTTGCTCCAAAAATTATTGGTGAACTTTTTGAAACAATTGTAAGATTAAAAAAAGAAGGAATTACAATACTTCTAGTCGAACAAAATGCTTTTGCAGCCTTGGAAGTTTCAGATTATGCGTATGTTCTTGAAAATGGTGTAGTTGCACTTGAAGGACCAGCATCTGAACTTATAAAATCAGATGAAATTAGAGCTAAGTATTTAGGTGCTTAACTGTTTATAAATAATAGATAGTATTAATTATTATACTTAGTACTATCTATAAATTCTATACAAAAAATCATTTAACAACTCAATTAAAGAAGTAAATATGTAATATAAAATTAATATTTAATTCTAGTTATTATTAGATATAATAGTAAAAAAACTATATCAAGGTTTTGTTATGTTACCAATATCAGAATATATTCAAGTTATGATAGGGATTGCTACAATTTTTTCTCCTTTTGCAGCACTTCCTATATTTGTTTCACTTACAGCAGATAATACAAAAGAAGAAAAAAATCAAACAGCACGAACTACATCAATGGCAGCATTTATTACAGGACTGATTTCTGTTTGGATTGGTCAATATGTTTTATTGTTTTTTGGTATTTCTATTTCATCTTTTAAAATTGCAGGTGGTCTTTTACTTTTATTAATGGCGATTAGTATGTTAAATGCAAAAACACCAGACGCTAAGAATACAAAAGAAGAATTAAAAGAAGCACAAGAAAAAAGTAGTGATATAAGTGATATTGCAGTTGTCCCTCTTGCTATTCCTTTAATTGCAGGACCTGGTTCTATTTCAACAATTATAATCTATTCACAACAATCTAATTCTTTTTATCATTTATTAATGATGAGTGGTATTGTTGGAATTATTTGTATGTATATATTTTTAACTTTAAGAATGGCTACATTTATATCAAGAAAACTAGGAGTTACAGGTATAAATATTATTACAAGAGTTATGGGATTAATTTTAGCTTCAATTTCAATTGAGTTTATTATTTCAGGTTTACTTACGGTATTTCCTATACTAAGTATAAAAGCTTTTTGATTAAAAGCTTATAGTTTATATTTGATTAACTTTTAATCAATATAATAAAATATATAAATACAAAATAGGATTAAATATATGTTATTAATGCAATTAGAAACAAGAGAAAAGTTTTCATTTTTACAATTAGCTCATTACTTAGCTAGAATTGATAATAGTTATGGGCATAGAGAAGAAGAAATTATATTAAGTTATTGTTTGGAAATGGGAATTGAGAATGTTGATGCATTTGATATTGATACTTTTTGTTTAGAAGAAAATTTAAATAATTATAAAACAACAAGAAGTCAAAGAATTATTCTTTTAGAACTTATGATATTAATTCATATTGATAATAACTTTCATTTAAATGAAAAAGATTTAATAAAGAAAATAACTGAAAAGTTTGGTTTTGATTTAAAAGATGTTGATGATTATTCACAATGGGGAAAATCAGTTGCAATGCTTTATCAGGTTGCAAACATATTTATAAATGAAGAAAATAAGTAGAATAAAAAGTTCTTAAATTTTTTTACTAGGAAAATTTAGATAGAATGCGATTATGGAAATAATAGAAACATTAAATAATAAAATTGATAAACTATTACATGATTATGAGAGACTAAAATTAGAAAATCAATCATTAAGACAAGAGATAGATTCTTTACAAAATGACAATGACGAGTTAACTAGAAATAATCAAGATATGTTTCTAAGAATAGATAGTACATTAACTCTAATAAAGGCGCAAAAAGGTGAATAAAGATATTATTTTTCATATTAATAATATGGCATATACAATTAATGTAGATAGCAATATGGAAATGGAGCTTACTAAATTCTTAGATCAAGAAAAGAATAATGATACTAAAGATTTATTAGCTGCATATATAAGAATTACTCAAGAATATTCTTCATTTAAAGAAGATATTAATCAACTTTCAAATAAATTAGCAAGATTTTAATGAGAAAAAGTTTCTCATTATTAGAATTAATAATCGTTATTGCTGTTATTGCTATAATTGGAACATTTGCAATACCAAAATTCTATAAAATAATGAGTAACTCAAAAATCACAGAATTAAAATCTAATCTTGCAATTATTAGAAATAATATTAGTAAATTAAAAACAAAACAAACATTATTAAATGAAGTTATTTCTATAGATAGTTTAGATGATGCAAGTTCTAATACTAATAATGAAATATTATTTGATAAAATCATAGACTTTAATATACTTTCTACTACTTCTTCACTTAAAGAAATAGGTAAATGGATAAAACTATCAGATAGTTCTTATGAATATATTTTATCTTCTAATAAAAGTGTACTATTTTCTCTTGAAAATAATAGTTTTAACTGTACAAGTAGTCTTGAAATATGTAAAGAGATTGAATAGTGTTTTACTATGAAATTGCTTTATTAAAATCTCCACTTAATAATCTTACATACCAAAGCGAAGAAGAAATAAATATAGGTACAAAAGTAGGAGTAAAACTTCGTAATCGAAAAGTTTTAAGCCTTGGTGTTGTTGTAAAATCTGTAGAAAAACCAAAGTTTAAATGTGTAAGTATTGATGAAATCACAAATGAATATTATGATAAAAAAATGCTCGAAACTTCTCACTTTGTTTCTCAATATTATGTATGTTCTCTTGGTGAAGCATTAAGTGTTTATAATCCTTTTTCAAAAGATATAAAAAAGCTAGAAGAAAAGCAAACTTTTGATTGTAAAATAGAATTATCAAATGAACAAACAAAAGCTTTAAATTTTTTAAATGAAAAGAAACAAGCACTATTATTTGCAAATACAGGTTCAGGAAAAACAGAAATCTATATTAAAATCATTGAAAAACATTTAAATGATAACAAACAGGCAATTTTATTAATGCCTGAAATTTCACTAACTCCACAAATGCAAAAAAGATTAGAAAAAGTTTTTGGAAATAGTGTAGCTATTTGGCATTCAAAAATCACAAAAAAGAAAAAAACACAAATACTTCAAGGACTTCAAGAAGGAAGTATAAAACTAATAGCAGGTGCTAGGTCAGCTTTATTTTTACCATATGAAAACCTAGGTGTAATTGTAGTAGATGAAGAACACGATGAATCATATAAAAGTGATTCAAAACCAAGATTCCATACAAAAGATTTGAGTATTTATATAGCTAAAAAATTTGATATTCAATTAGTATTAGGAAGTGCAACAGTTTCGACAAGTTCTTTTTATAAAATTCCATTTATAAGATTAACACAAACTTATCACAATACTAAAAAAAAATACACTTTTGATGATAGCGATGCTAGTTTATCTATTCAAGTTTTAAATAAAATCTCAAAAACACTAGAATCTAAAAATCAAGTAATAGTATTCTTGCCAACGCGTGCAAACTTTAAGTACCAAATTTGTACTTCTTGTGGAAAATCAGTTGAATGTCCTTATTGTTCTGTTTCAATGAGTTTACATAAAAATGATTTAGCACTAAAATGTCATTATTGTGGATATACACAGCAAATTCCTGAATTTTGTCCTTCTTGTCATACAGGAGTTATAAAAAACTTAAGAGTTGGTACTGCACAAATAGAAGAAGAGTTAAAAGAAATTTTTAAAGATAAAATAATCAAAAGATTTGATAGAGATAAAGTAAGAACTAATACACAATTAAAAACAATATTAAATGAATTTAATAAAGGTGAAATTGATATTTTAGTTGGAACACAAATGTTGTCAAAAGGTCATGATTATCATAATGTAAAATTAGCAGTTGTTTTAGGAATTGATTCTTTATTAAATATGAATTCATATAAAGCAAGAGAGCGAGCCTTATCTTTACTTATTCAAATATCAGGACGAAGTGGAAGAAAAGGTGAGGGTGAAGTAATCATTCAAACAAAAAATCAAGAGTTTTTTGATTATTATTTAAATGAATCGAATTATCAAGACTTTTTAGAATCAGAGCTAGAATTTAGAGAAGATTTATATCCACCGTATCTAAAAATGGCAAAAGTAATATTTGCACATACAAATGGTCTAAAAGTAAAAGATGAGCTAGATAAATATGTACATTTATTAAAACAAAACAAAGATATAGAAGTAGTAGGATTTGGACAATGTGCTATTTTCAAAATGGCAAATAAATATAGATATGAAATAATATTACGTTCAAAAAATATAAAAGCATTACTTACTTCTCTTCATACAATTACTTCACCAATGGCTTCTATTGATATGGATACCATTTACTAGGTATAAAATTTAAACTTAATTTACTTTATAGTATAATCCCAAAAAATTATGGAGTTATTATGGCTAATACAAAAGAAGAATTTAAACAATTAATAGAAAATATTCAAGCACAAAGCTGGTACAAAAATCCAATCGGATTTGGTATTGCAAAAGTAGATAGAGGTCAATTAGACTCATCAAAAATTTTACAAGCAACATTCCCAATTATAAACTGGAATGAAAATAATGGAAGTGCAGCAGTACTATTAGATGCTTTAAAAAAATCAGGACAAGATGTAGATACAAGTAAATCAGAATTAGTATGTAATATTAATGATGAATTTTTAACAACTTGTGTTGAATCTTTTAAACCATATATTGCAGAAGCTAAAGGTGAAGATCATAAAAATGTTCAAGTTATTTCAACACTTGCATCATTACCAATTGATTCAGGATTAACAGCTGATGATTATAGAGTTGTATTTATTTTTGAAGATACAGATGTAGCATCTACTGAAGCTGCATATTTAAAATTATATGCATTATCAACTGGAAAAGCAGCTTTAAGATCATTAAACTTAAATGGTGTATTCGGAAAATTACACAATTGTGCATGGGTTGGAAATAAACCTATTGAATTAGACTGGTTAAGAGCTAATGAAATTTCATTAAAATTATCAGGAAAATATCCATCAATTGATATGGTAGATAAATTCCCAAGATTCTTATCTCATGTAATTCCTGCAGATAATACAAGAATTTTAGAAACTTCAAAAGTTAGAATGGGTGCACAATTAGCAGCAGGTACAACTGTAATGCCAGGTGCTGCATATATTAACTTTAATGCAGGAACTTTAGGTTCTGTAATGGTTGAAGGAAGAATTTCTTCATCTGCTGTAGTTGGTGCTGGTTCTGATGTTGGTGGTGGAGCTTCTATTTTAGGTGTTCTTTCTGGAACTGATGGGGTACCTGTTTCTATTGGTGAAAATACATTATTAGGTGCAAACTCTTGTACTGGTACTGCTATTGGTGACGGATGTATTTTAGATGCTGGTGTAACTATTTTACCAGGTACTAAAATTACATTATCTGAAAAAGCGGTTGCTTCAATTGCAGAAGCTAACCCAGAAAAAGAAATTAAAACTCTAATGAGAGGAATGGATTTCTTAGGTGTAAATGGTGTTCATTTTAGACAAAATTCAGTAAATGGTCAAATTGTTGCGATGAGATCAACTAGAGAAGTTAAATTAAACGCTGACTTACATTAGTAAATTACAAACTTTAATTTTATAAATGTAAAGAGATAAATCTTATTTATCTCTTTACAAAATCACCCTTAAAAATCTCTATAATAAATATTCCCAACAATTATCATCTTTTTTAATTAGCCTATAACTGAGTATTGCGTATAATCCATTCTTAAATAAATAAAAAAAGAGTAATATGATAGAACTTTCAAATATTTCAAAATCTTATGGACAAAAAGAGTTGTTTTCAAACCTAAACTTTAGAATGAATTCTGGTAATAAACTAGGATTTGTAGGAAGAAATGGTAGTGGAAAATCTACACTATTCAAAATAATACTAGGTGAAGAACACTATGATGATGGAAGTATCTCTATTCCAAAAGGTTATAAAATAGGTGCACTTAAACAGCATCTTGTATTTACAGAAAAAACAGTAAGAGAAGAAGGTGCTTTAGCTTTAAGTGAAGATGACAAATATAGTGTTTATAAAGTTGAGAAAATTTTATTTGGATTAGGTTTTACACAAGAAGATTTAGAAAAAGACCCTTTAAGTTTTTCAGGTGGTTATCAAATTAGAATAAATCTTGCAAAACTGTTAGTAACTGAACCAAACTTGCTTTTACTTGATGAGCCTACAAACTACCTTGATATTTTATCTTTAAGATGGCTAAGTGCATTTTTGAAAACTTTTATGGGTGAAGTTATAATTATCACTCACGATAGAAACTTTATGGATTCTGTAACTACTCATACTATGGGATTAGTTAGACGAAACTTAGAAATTATTCCAGGAAATACACATAAATTTTATGCACAATTAGCAAGTAATGATGAGCATTTTGAAAAACAAAAAATATCTCAAGATAGAAAAAGAAAAGAACTAGAAGAGTTTATTGCTAAAAATAAAGCAAGAGCATCAACAGCAGCACAAGCACAATCAAAACAAAAAGAACTTGATAAAATGGAAGATTTAGGTGCATTAAAAAATGATGCTACTTTAAACTTTGATTTTAACTACAAAGACACACCAGCAAAAGTATTACTAGATATAAAAGATGTAAGCTTTGGATATAGTAGCGATAATATTCTTTTCAAAGATATAAGCTTTACACTAGAAAAAGGTGAAACTTTAGGAATTATTGGTAAAAATGGTAAAGGTAAATCAACACTTTTAAATGTAATAGCAGGTGAATTAGAAAAAGTAAGTGGGAAAATAGATTATCATACAAGTAGTACATTTGGACACTTTGGACAAACAAATATCGACCACTTAAACCCTGCTAACACTATTATGGATGAGATTTACTTAGGAAATGGAAAACTTCCTGAATCATCTATTAGAGGAATAGCTGCATCTATGATGTTTACAGGTGATGATATTAAGAAAAAAGTATCAGTTTTATCAGGTGGTGAAAAATCTAGGGTAATGCTTGGTAAAATATTAGCAACTGATGTTAATATACTTTTTCTTGATGAGCCAACAAATCACCTTGATATGGAATCAATTGATTCTTTGACAAAAGCTATTGAAAACTTTGATGGTTCTTGTATTGTAGTAACACATAATGAAGAGTTATTAAGACGAGTTTGTGATAGACTAGTTATTTTCTCAAAAGGTGGAGCTGATTATTTTGATGGTGGATATGATGAATTCTTAGAAAAAATTGGTTGGGAAGAAGAGGAATCAGAAGTAAAAGTTAAAAAAGCTCCAAAAATGAATAAAAAAGAAGCAAAAAAATTAAGAACAGCTTTACTTGCAGAACGTAATAAATTAAGAGCACCACTAAAGAAAAAAATTGATAATTTTGAAAATGAGATTATTAAAATAGAAGATATAATCGAAAAAGAACAAAATGAACTTATTCAAGCTACAAATCGAGCTGATAATGCCAAAGTAATTGAAATTTCAAAAGATATTGCAGAATATGAGAAAAAAGCTGAAGTAAAATTTGAAGAATTAGAAAAATTTCAGTTAGAATTAGATGAATTAAATGAAGAGTATGACAAGAAATTAGAAAAACTATAAAAGGAAATATAATGGTTATTAGAAAAGAAGTAAGCCAAAGAATGAGTAGAGTTGTTGAACATAATGGAACTGTATATTTAGCTGGAATTGTATCAGATGATAAAAATCCAGATATTAAGGTTCAAGCTGCAAGAGTTCTTGCAATGGCTGAAGAAAAACTTGCGGTTGCAGGTGTAACTAAACATGATATTTTAAGAGTAGAAATTTTTGTAAAAGATATTGCAAGAGATTTTGAAGGATTTAATAGTGTTTGGGACGAATGGGTTTCAAAAGAAAATCCTCCTGCACGTGCTTGTATTGAAGGAAATATGGCTACAGCTACAACTCTAGTTGAGATTATTGTAACTGCTGCTAAATCTTAATTTTAAGTAAAATTTATAAAAGAAGAATTAATTAGTTCTTCTTTTATAAAATAGCAATAATATATATGAAAATATAATTGCGGCAATAGTTCTAATTACAATAGCCATTGTAAAGTCAGCTCCAAATATCACAAAAAGTAAAGTATCCTCAATTATTGCATGACAAATCATTAAAAATGTTCCTATATAAAAGATATCATTTTTGTTAATTCTTCCACTTTCAACTTCTTTTATCAATATTCCCGCACCATAAGTAATTCCTAAAAATATACCAACTGTTAAAGAAAATCCTTTACTAACATTTTTCTTTGAATCTTCAATAAATTTTCTAGTTTTAATAAAATCCATAATAAAAATCAGTAGTGTAATTAAAATAATTACTTTAACACTTAAAATAGCAGAATCTATTATCGAGTTATATAATACTTCAGTAATAGAATTATATTGTATTTTAGTAAAAGTATTTTCTGTAATTGTTGAACTAAACCAAGAACTTGGCATAAAAGAAGTAATCATAGCTACAATAAAACCTACTATTATTCGAAGAGAATAAGAGTAAGAATTTGATAAGCCAATTTTCTTTATAATTACTCCTTCAACGATTAGTGAATGACAAATACCAATAAACACAGCAAGAATTGTCCATTGATGAATTGTAAGATCTAATGGAGCAGCAAAAGCTATTGAAGCATAAACATTAAGAAACATACCACTAATTATTGATAAAGATGCTTCAGGAGGGAGCCCTATCATTGTAGTTATTGGTTCTACAAGAAATGCAATATTTTCTAAAAGATTATAGTAAAATAAAATGTCGGCTATAATATATATTGGTATTATTAGTTTTAATATTATCCATGTACTATTAAGTGATGTTTGAAATGTTTGAGCATAGTTCATAAATTAATCCTTAATTTTCTTGTAATATTATCAAGTATAAAAGAATTAATATAGTAAAAAACTGACATTTTATAGGTTTTAATTACATAAAAATATAAAAGGAAAAATATAAAAAAGTTATATGATAAAGATGGTAATTTTTTTGCAGAATTTTATTATCAAGAAAAATACTTTACAAATTATTCAAGACATTCCCATGAAACATTTGGATTATCAATAATTGATAAGGGCAAAATTGAAATTGATTTTCATTTAGAGGGAAAAGTTTATTTAGAACCCAAAAAAGTGGCAATTTTTAAACCAGATCAAGTACATCAATCTAAAGCAATTACTCCAGAACCTTTAGGTTACTACGGTCTACATATTGATTTAGAATGGTATTATATTAATCTAAAAAAGCTTTTTGGAAGTTCAATAGGACATTTGGATATGAGAGTAAATATTGTTGAAGATAAATATATTTATGAAGAATTAAAAACAGTTTTTAATAATATTCTTTTAGAAGATAAATCTTTTGAAGATACTCTTGAAAATAAAATCATTGATATACTAAGAAAATATACAACTTTAGATGCAGAAATAATAAAAGAAGAAAATAGTTTTTTATGTGAAGTAGAAAAATATATTTTAGATAATATTGATGAACAAATTACGCTTAAAGATATTTCTTTAAAGATTGGATATAACGAATCTTATATAACTAGAATATTTAAAAAGAAATTTGGCTTAACTCCACATGCTTTTATCGTTAATAAAAAAATAAATAAAGCAAAAAAAGAATTACAAAACTCTAAAGACCTTTCAATTGCCCAACTATCAAATGACGTAGGTTTTTATGACCAAAGTCATTTGAATAAAGTATTTAAAAGAATGCACGCAATTAGTCCAAATAAATATATGAATGAAGAATAGAATAAGTAAATAGTTATGATTTTGGTATAAAATACATAACAGTCTCAAAAATACCTTCCATATAATGACGTAAATATATTTTATAGTCATTTTTAATATTTAATACCATCTTTGGTACTTTATACCAATCTTCTGCTTTATGATATATACAAATAGCTAAAATAGGATGATACAGTTTGATAGTATTTGTAGCACCTTTAATTGCGTCTTGTTCTGCACCTTCAATATCCATTTTGATAAAGTCTATTTTTTCATTTATTAGATTGTCTATTGTATTTATATTTTGTGCATGATAATCGTGTGAGCAATTGTTTTGCTCATCTTGTGAAATTGTACTTGTTATTTTTTCTTTTCCTAATCCACAGTTTATAAACTCTATATCTCTTTGATTTGGGAAATCTCTTTTTGCAATTTTTAGGTGTAAATCATTTGGTTCAATACAATATATTTTATTGTAATCTGGAAAGTTATTGATTATTTGTGGAAGTGTATCTCCTACATAAGCTCCACCATCTACAAAATTTATATTTTTTATTTTGGGAATTATCTCTTTATCAAAATATTGTTCTTTGTGATTATTTGTAAAACCTTCCATAAAATCTAAATCAAAAGTCATTTTAAAATTTAATATTTTTGTAAATATTTCTTTTGATTTTTTATCTTCTAATAAATCGTAAGTTTCTTGATATTTTGATTCGTTTTTCAAAAAATCATCTTTGAAATCCATTATAAAAGGAGGGTGGACTAAATCAAGTTTTGAGTATCTTATAAATGCTAAATAGTTAAAATGCGTATATCCTAACTCATCTAGTTTTATTTTTACTTCAAGTGGACTTCCTGTTGCAACAGTTAAAATAATAGAATCTTTTGGAACATCTTGTATTTTTAATACAGTTTTTTTTCTTGAACTTTGAACTCTTGTAAAATCATCAATTATTCCATCAACTTCTAGGTGTTTTAAAACACTTTTACCTAGTTTATTTATTCCTAAGATATATTTTTTAGTCTTATTTGAAGAGATAAAAAGCTCTACGAGTTTTTTATCTCTTTGATTTATATAATCAAAACCAACTAAGTTCATATCTTAATCTTCTAATAAAAGTTTGAAGCTTTTCTCTGTATAAAGTTTTAAGTTATCACCTTTTAAAGATTTTAATTCATTTGAAAAACCTGTTTTTGTAAATAAAATATAAATATCAGGTTCATATCCGATTTCTTTACATGTATTTTTAAGACTTGTTAATACATTCTTTTTAATTTTCGAGTTTACATATTTACACGATGCAGCTATTAACTTTCCTGATGTAGTTTTTGCTATTAAATCAATATTATGTTTCTCATCCCAGTATTTACCACTATTTTTTAGTTTATCATCTTTATAAAGGTCTGTTAATAATTCAAGACATAACTCTTCAAAAACAAAGTTTGTAAATTCAGCTTCTCTATTTTCAAAGTTTTTATAAAACTCTTCATATTTACCTTCTTTGATTCCTTTATAAATTGGTGAAACAAAAGCGTACCAAAATCTTAAAAAGGGAGTAGTAAATAGAAGTTTTCTAGCTATTTTATTATTTCCTCTTTGGTTTGTAATAAAATGTTGAGAGGCTTCTATTTCGATTATTCCTTTTTCAACTAGTTTATCAACGCATTTCATTCCTTCTTCAAAAGTAACAAAAGCTCTTCTAAAAGATGAGTTTGTTCTTCTATCACCTAGAGCAATTCCGCTTAGTATTGCTTGGTCAACACTATATCCACCTGTAAATAAAGTGATTTCATTTTTTAAATAAGAGTATTTATTTAAAATCTCTTTTTCAATTAATTCTTTTAAAGGAATAGTTGTGTCTATTTTAATATCAAGACCACCAAATATTGTAAAGTATTTGATTGCTGTTTCCATATCTTTTGGATTGTTTTTATTGCAGAATTTTTTGAATTGTTTTTTTGTTGCATCGTCTATTAGTATGATGGTAAATCCTTTGTATTATATTTTATTATTTGGTTTTTGCAAAAAACTGTTTAATGAGTTTGCAAATTGTTGTGCATCTTTTGAACAAAAAGCAGCTGGACCTTTTGTCATTTCTCCACTATTTCGTATTTCTTGCATTAGATTTCTATATGCTAAATACTGTTTTATATTATCTTGCGTATACATAGCACCTCGATGGTCTATTGCATGTGCATTTTTTGTTATAACTCTATCTGCTAGTGGAATATCAGCTGTTATTACTAAATCATCTTCATTTAATAGTTCTACTATTTTATTATCAGCTTCATCGGCTCCTGCATCAACTATCATATATTTGATATTTTTTGATTTCCCAATATTTATTTTTTTATTAGCTATTACTATTGTTTCAATTTCCAATCTTTCAATTGCTCTTAAAACAATAGGTTTTAATAAATTTGGAAAGGCATCTCCATCTATGTATAATATCATATTTTTTCTCTTTTTATTTTTTGTAAATTACGAAATCTTGTCCATTTTTGTTTATTAAATTTTTTATAAAACCATAAACACCCAGCATCAAATCCAAAATAAAATACACTTATTCCACTTGGTGGATTAGAACTAGGAATAAAAGCTATCTTATCAAACCAAATCTCAGGCCAATACCAACATTGATAATATGTTCCTAAAAGTTCTAAATAAACAATCACAAAAAACATAATCAAAAAGAAAAATTTAGTATTTGGTCTTCTTTTAAAAATATAAATAATTACTAACATACAAATAAATCCAAAAACATCATTATCAAAAATCAACCATGCCGTTGAATAAACTATCATTGATACATAAAGTATTTTGATTATTGATTCTTGATTCTTTTTAAAAATAGGTTCTTTTGTGATATAAAAAACACCTGCATAAATAATACTATGACCTAAAGGAACATAAAGTGGAAGGTTTTCTAATCTATATGTATACATACCAAGAATTAAAGAAAAGAAAACTTCTCCTAAAATAGCCAAAAGTAGTCCGCAAAGCATTAATTTCTTTATTTTAACAGATACTTTTGTATAAATCCAAATAAAGGTGATAAGTGTTATAGCAAGAGTAAAATATTGACTATGTATAAATTCACTTGAAATGATTTTACTATCAAAAAAAAGTCCAACCCAAAGTGCAAAGAATACAGGTAAATAAATATGTAGATATTTGTATTTAGTCATTATATTTTAAATAAATCTTTTGGATTAATATGCGCTGAATTTTTTGTCGCTTGGAATGTTAGGTTATTACTAACTCGACCTACAACATAACCTTTTTTTATCCATTTCCCAACTTTTAGAGTAGGGGCTATTTCATCTAAATGAGAATAAATAGTATGTAAGCCATTTTGATGTTGAATAATAACAACATTTTCTAGCATTCCTGCATTTTTCTTTGCATAAACTACTTTTCCATTTAATATTGAAACTACTTTTGCTTTTGCTCGAGTAGTTTTTAAAACTATAGATTCATTAAAAAGTTTTATTTTATAGATTGGATCATAATAAGTACCAAATTTTTTTACTACTTTAAAGGATTTTAAAGGTGCAATTGTTCTTCTTCCCCTATATCTAACAACTTTTACTCCTGAATTAGATGAACCTATTTTTTTTACATCTAGATTTAAATTTTTTGCATATTTTTGGTTTCTTATTTCTGCTGTTTGTATAGGTTCTTCTTTTTTTGCTGTTGATGTACTTTTACTTTTTGTTTTTCTCTTTTTAGCTGCTTGTTTCTTTTTCTTTAAAGCAAGTAGTCTTTGTATTTTTGCTCTTCTAAGTCTTTCTTTTTTTAATTCTTCTTCTTTTAAAATATTAAGTGTAGATAAAAGTTTCTTAAGTGATTCTTGTCTTTTAACAACTTTTTTCAATTCTCGTTGATATGATTTATGTTGCTCTTCTAAATCAATTAATGATTTAGAGTGTTTATTTTTTAATGTATTTAATGTTTTTTTTCTTTTTTTTCTTTTTTCAATATAGTTTGAAATAGTTTTAATTTTTTTCTTATTTATTTTAGTATTATTAGTTAATAAGTCATAATTATTATCAAGTTTTAAAATCTGATCTTTAGAATTTTCAGAAAGAAGTGTATAAATTTCAGTATCGATTAATTCTCCAAGAGTATTTTTTGATGCAAGTTTAAGTGCAATAGAAGTAGAAAAATCTTCGATAATAGTATCAACAATTTGTTCTTCATTGCCTTTTCTCTCTTTTATCAAATTTGTTGATTTTTTTCTTAATTGTTGTAGTTTTAATTTAGATTCTTCTAAAAGTTTTTCATGCTCATTTATATCTAAATTTACTTTTTTTATATCTCTTTCTAATTTTATAATATTTCTATTTTGTCTATCAATTTTATTTGCTAAATCTTTTACTTTTTGTGATGCTTGTTTTTTCTTAGACACACTTTTATGTAGGTTACTTTTATTATTCTTTATCTTATTATCTATAACTTTAGTTGATGAAAAAGTAACATTACCAAAAATAAATAGTAATAAAAATATTATTTTACTCGTCATTTATTTTATACTTTAATAATACACCAAGTATTGTAAAAATAGAGATTGTAAAAGATAAGATGAACATCTTAAATAGTTCATAATTTAAATCAATTTTTACATTTACTATTTCATGTAATTCAATGGGAAATAAAATGGTCATATTATTTGAGATATAATATAAAAAAACTCCAACAATTAAAAATGCAAGAAACGAACTAAAAATTGCATAGTTTAAAACATTTGATGCACTGTATAAAACTGAAGCACCATGAAGCCTTAATATTGAAATTCTAGTCTTGTGTTCATGAAACCATAGTTTAATTTGTTTAGCTATTATTATAATCGCAAAAATAGTAATTATAAAAAATAAGATAAATGAAATACTACTTAATAATACTAAAAGTAGATATGTTTGATTATGATTTTTATAAAATACTTCTACTTTTCTTATATTTTTATTTTCTAATAAAGTATCTTTTATTATCTCTAGTTCACTTGTTGTTGGGAATACTTCTAGATATATTTGATAAAAATTAGGAAGTTTCTTTTTTAACAATTCAATTGAACTACTTGATAAGTTTGATTTTATATCATTAATAATTTTTTCTTTAGGTAATGTTTGAATTCTATCAACATTAATACCTGCTAATTCGTTAATATTCTCTTTTATTAAGGGTGTATTTGTAACTATAACAATAGAATAATCTTTTGATATTTTCTTTTTATAATTATCTACAACATTATCAATTAATAAATATATTGAAAATGTTAAAAGCATTGAACATAAAGGAATTAAAAAGGCAAGAATGTTTTTAAGAAACTTCATATATTATACCATCCTCTAAAGATAACTGTCTAAACTTTATTCCTAAGTTCTTAGGAACCCTATGCGTTACAACAACTATTGTAATACCTAGTTGTTCATTTGCACCTTTTAATAAATTCCAAACAACTTCTGCTGAATAATCATCAAGGTTTCCTGTTGGTTCATCTGCAATTATTATCTTAGGATTATGAGCAAGCGCACGTGCTACTGCAACTCTTTGTTGTTCACCTCCACTTAATTCGTTTGGATAATATCCAGCTCGATGTGAAAGTTTTACATGTGATAATAATTTATTCGCTTGATCTCTTGATATTTCATTTGAATATCCATTGATTTTAAGAGGAATCATAATATTTTCTTCAATTGTATACTCATTTACAAGTTTATAATCTTGAAATATTACTCCAACATCTTTTCTTAAAACTCTAAGTGCTTTACCTCTTATACCAAAAACTTCTACACCATCAATTTTTAAACTACCATGTTTTAGTGGAATCTCACCATAAAAAGATTTTAATAAAGTAGATTTTCCACTACCTGAGTTTCCACCTATAAAGATGAATTCTTTTGGTTTAATAGAAAAGTTTCCTTTTTTTATAATATATTTATTATCATCATAAGATAAGTATATATTCTTTGCTTCTAGCATCTAATTTAAAATCTCTTTTAGTTTATTATGAGCTTTGATATTAGAACTAGTAGGAAGAGGTGAACCTTGATAATAATCAATTTTCCCATTTTTTATAAGTAAATATTTACTTACTGGTCTATCAAAATTTCCCATTGTAAGTTGTATTAGTCCAGAATTCTTTTCATTTTCCATTATAAATAAATCTTCTATATGAACAAAAAAATCTTTGTCTACAATTGATTTAGTTGGAATACTTGATATCTTATCTTCATAATTTATCTCAAAATCAAATGAAAAATCTTTTTGGATTACTAAAGGCTCATCAACACTTTGTGATTGTAAAACTACATCATAAATATTTTTACCTTGTTTTTTCCATCTATCTTCATATTTACTTGATATTTCTAAATCTTTGTTTATATCAATAGTAATTTTTCCTGTTGGTAGATTTGTTAATAATTCAGTACAATAATCAAAATATTTTCTACTATCTGTTCTTAGTTCTAGTGTACCTTCAAATTTTAAAACTCTTAATGCTTCATTTATAAATCCATTTGAATAAATTCTTCTATGAGGTTTTTTATCCCAAGGAACAGGGAAGTGAACGAAAATTCTTCCAACTTTATTTGAGTCAATAAATTCCATAAAAAGTCTTGCATCATAATTTACAATCAAAACATTTGTAATATCTTGTAATTTCATTTGCTTTAAAGCTTGTTCAATTGATGGAGTATGAATTTCAAGTCCTATAAATTGAATATCAGGATTATTTTTTGCTTGGTGTAAAAGATGTCTTCCACTTCCAAATCCTACTTCTATTTGTATTTCTTTATCTGTTTTGAATTCATCAACAAAATAGTTAATATCTTTTAAAAACTCTTTTTGAGGCTCTGCTTTTTGATGAATACTATTTGTATTTGAAAATACAATTTTAGGATTAATCGAATCTACATAAGCGTTTAAAGCATCTTTTACTAGTGTAATAGGTGCTATTCTTGTAACTTTATCGATTTTAATCATTTGATCATTATCTTTATTTTTCAAAGTTAATAAGAATTCTTTTCCTTGATTTTCTACTGCAATTTTATATTCAGTATTTCTTTCGTGTGTTGTAAAATTATATGATTTTGCTATAAACTTAAACTCTACACCATCTTTTGATGATGGTGTATTAATTAAATCGGTTTTATTAAATACTATGTGGGGCATATCTTAACTACTTTTGTATAGAAATTTTTGGTAGAATTAATGAAGCTTCATCAGTTCTTTCTGACATTAAACCATAAGTGTCATTTGCTTGGATTGAATATTTATACTCAACACCTGTGATAATATTATTATCTTCAAATCTTAATCCTTTTATATCAGTAAACTTTTCTGTTTTAGATTGAAAGAAATTTATCATTGTTTTTTTATAAATATTATAAGAAATAGCTCTATTATCAGTTGGTACCCAATTTAATATTGCTTTAGAACCTTGTATTTGAGCCAAAGTTATTGTAGGTTTAGCTGGTTGATTTAAACTAACACCTTTAATAGGATCAATTTTAGATGAACTTTCTAAGTAATCTTTATCAATAGCAAGAACTTTATAAAAATACTCTTTTCCATCTTCATCAACTTTATCTGTAAATTCAAAAGTATCTTTGTTAACTTCTTTTATTTTTGAGTAAGCAAAAGATTTAATAGGACTTCTATAAATTACATATTTCATTACATCATCATTTGGAGATGCTTGCCATCGTAATAATATTCTTTTAGGTTCAGTAGTTGTAGCACTTATATTTTGAACACCCATTGGTAATGCTTTTGTTTTAGCTGTAACTACTTGACTAGGCATTGTTGGTAAATCTTTGAATGTATAAGCAGTAATTCTATATTTAAAAGATTCATTATTATTTAAATCACTATCTATGTATTCAGATTGTAGTCTACCTTTTATTTTTGCTTCTGTATTCCATTCATTTAGTGTTGAATTGTATCTTTCGATTTTATAATAAGCAATTCTTAAATCAGGATGTGGTCTCCAAATAATTTTAATTCTATTTGGTAATTCTGATAAGGCTTGAACAAAACTAACTGGTATTATTCTTGGAAGAGTTTGTGCTACATAAGCATTTGTAGTATTTGATTCAAGTCCATTTGCTGCTTTTGAAGAAATTTGATAAACATATTTTGTATCAGGTTCAAGATCTGTATCAACAAAATGAGTAGTATATTTATTTTTTACAGAACTAATTAGCTTAAGTCTTCTACCGTCTTTATGCATATTAGCTCTATAAAAGTTATAACCAATAACTCTTGGATCTTCAACTTTTCTCCACTCAAATGCAATTGATGTCATATCTGAAATTGACTTGATAGTATTACTATCAATAACTTCAATTGTTTCATCAATTTTTGGTTTTTCTGCTGTATTTAAACTATTATTTAAATTTGAACAAGCACTAAGTAAAAGAACTAAAGCTGTCAATGATGTTGTTTGCATCAATTTTGTCATGTATATTCTCCATTTGAAAATGTTTATTTAAGAATTCATTCATGTCATCAGGTAAATCTGCTTTAAAAGTCATTAATTTGTTTGTTTTAGGATGAAACAAATACAGATTATATGCATGTAAATAAAATCTATTTATTTTATTTAAATCGCCCTTAAAACCATATAAATTATCTCCTAGAATGTGCCTATTTATCGAACTCAAGTGAACTCTTATTTGATGTGTTCTACCTGTAAATAATTTGGCTGCTATTAATTCAAATTTTTCGTTTTTTGAGATATCAATTTTTTTAAATGCTGACTTAGCATTTCTTCCTGTTTCCTCTATTGACATTTTAAGTCTATTATTTGGATTTCTTCCAATTGGTTTGTCTATGATTAAATCATCTTTCAAGGGTAAATCAGTAATTGCAAGATAATATCTTCCCATACTTTTATCTTGCAATTGCTCAGATAAACATCTATGAGCTTCATTTGTTTTTGCAACTACCATAACTCCTGTTGTACCTTTATCTAGTCTATGTACAATTCCATGACGTTCTTCTCCTGAAATTGTAGAAAGCGACATTTTTCTTAATTTCAACCAATCAACTAAAGTAGCATCTTTTACACTTGGCGCATCATGAATTGTTAAATTTGCAGGTTTATTTATAACAAGAATATCTTCATCTTCATAAATTATTTTTACATTTTTACCTTTTAATGATTCTTTTATAAAATCTTCATTTTTAACATCTTCTAACTGTGCTTTTGGAAAAAAGACTTCAATTTCTTGATTTTCTTTTAATTTTAATCCTGATTTTACTACAGTTTTACCATCAACTTTTACAAACTCTTTTTTTATAAGTTGCTCTACTTGGTTTCTTGAAGCATCAATTTGTGATGCTAAGAACTTATCTAGTCTATTTGTTTCTTGAACAATAAAATTTTTATACATTTTTAGATACTCTTTCACTATGCGTTTATTTGATAAGAGAATTATTTCCCATTTTGATTATTTGTTAATACTATTTGTTTTACCTTTGATATATTTATCATATCATTTAATAAGTGAAACAAATGAAATATTAGCGAATAAACAATTAATATACTTTACACTTTCATTTTTTACATTTATTGTAGTATTTATATTACCAATTAGAAAGAAATTAAGATGGATCCCTTTTTTGTATTGGTTAGGTATTTTGTTACTTGCTGCTGTAGAATTTTGGGGTGTGACAAAACTTGGTGCTAGAAGATGGCTTCCTATACCTTTTTTAAATACAACAATGCAACCTTCAGAGCTTATAAAACCTATATATATCTTGATGCTTGGTTATTTAATTCACAATAGACCACCTCCTGAAAAGGGATATAGCTTTATTGATTTTCTTTATTTTTCTTTTTATATTTTATTACCTTTTGTATTAATTGCAAAAGAGCCAGATTTGGGTACGGCTCTTGTATTATTACTTGTTGGTTACGGTATTTTATTTATAATTGGTGTAAATTGGAAAATTTGGACATCAATAATTTTACTTATTGGAATTGCTTCTCCTTTTATTTATACATATCTGATCAAAGATTATCAAAAAAAGAGAATTACAGATTTTATTTCTGAAAAACCTAGTTATCACGTCCAGCAATCTATTATAGCAATTGGTTCTGGTGGGTTAGTCGGAAAAC
The DNA here is from genome assembly GCF_003667345.1 of Poseidonibacter antarcticus. Classification (NCBI taxonomy): domain Bacteria; kingdom Pseudomonadati; phylum Campylobacterota; class Epsilonproteobacteria; order Campylobacterales; family Arcobacteraceae; genus Poseidonibacter; species Poseidonibacter antarcticus. The sequence continues at coordinate 181,310 of NZ_RCWF01000002.1, read as the reverse complement.
TAAGTGAAGAAGCAACACAAACACAATTGAAATTTTTGCCAATTGCTACTAGTGATTTTATATTTGCTTATTTCGTAGAGAGATATGGATTTTTAGGTGCAATTGGTTTAATTTTTATATATATGTTGCTAATAGCACACTTACTGACCTTAAATTATTATTTTAAAGATGATTACGTCATACGGGTATTTGCCTCAGGTTTGGGCTTATTGCTATTTTTTAATATGAGTGTAAATGTATTAATGGTTATAGGCTTCGCACCTGTTGTTGGACTTCCTTTGCCTTTATTTTCTTATGGTGGTAGTTCATTTATTAATTTTATTGTACTTTTTGCAATATTAGAAAATTTATTAGCATTTAGGTATATGGATTTATATAATTATGAAAGGAACTTATAAGAATGAAAGCACAGAATAATTGTTTTATTGGATTTGAAGCAGATTTTAAAGATGCAAGTGCTGTACTTTTTGGTGCTGGTTTTGATGGAACTACATCTTTTAAACCAGGAGCACGGTTTGCACCTAGTGCTATGAGAGAAGACTCTTGGTATATTGAAAGTTATTCTCCATATTTTGATAAAGATTTAGAAGAATTAAATCTTTTTGATTTCGGAGATTTAGAATTACCTTATGGTGATAAAAAAAATGCATTAAGAATAATTCAAGAGCATATTCAAGAAATAATTGATGCTAATAAAATTCCTATTATGATAGGTGGGGAGCATTTAGTTTCACTTGCACCCATAAAAGCTTTAAGTAAAAAGTATAATGATTTACATATTATTCATTTTGATGCACATACAGATTTAAGAAATGAATATTTAGGCGAAGCATTAAGTCATGCAACAGTTTTACGACGAATTTATGATCAATTAGGTGATGGAAGATTAAATCAGTTTTGTATAAGAAGTGGTTTAAAAGAAGAGTTTGAATGGGCAAAAGAGCATTCTCATTTAGAAAAGTTTACGTATGAAACATTAGAGGATAGAGTTGAAATACTTATTGATAAACCTGTTTATATTACTATTGATTTAGATGTATTTGATCCTTCTGTTTTTCCTGGAACGGGAACACCAGAACCAGGTGGAATTGATTTTCATGATATGTTAAAAATAATCAAAATATTATCAAGATTAGAAAATGTAGTGGGAATGGATGTTGTTGAACTTTCACCAAAGTATGATGCAAGTGGTGTATCAACAGCAGTTGCTTGTAAAACTTTACGAGAATTAGTTCTAGCAACTATAAAATAAAAAAGTAAAAAACCTAAATAGGTTTTTTACCAAGCTATTATTTCTAATATTCTCTCAATTCTTTGGATATTAGCTTCATTAGTATAATTAGCATCTTCTTTATAAGCATTTTTATTGAAGATCAATAATTCTTCTAATTTTCTTTTTATTTGTAACTCTTTTTCATTTATATTTTTTGTTTCAAAGGCTTTTTCTAGTGGATAACTTAAATTTGCATTTACTTCAAGTAAAAAACTTAAACTATATTCTACTTCTTCCCCTTCAAAATAACTTCTATTTATTATAAAATGACCTGAAGAATAAGTAATGTCTTCCATTTCTCTTGAAAGATAAGCCATTTTTACTAAACCTTTAATATTATTAATCAAATCATCTTCTACATAATCCTCATTTAATTTATCAAGAATTTCCATAACTCTTTTTAAATCAAAATCACTTATTAACTTGTTTTGTATTTCTTCTAAATTCATTTATTTCCTAAACTTTATATTATTCATTTTTTAGTATTTCTTTAAGTATGTCTAAATCATAAATACTTTTGCCACAATTTGATTTATTTGTTATTATTTCAGTAAGTTTATTCTCATCTTTATCAATGTACGTATAATCTAAAATATAATTTCTTTTTAGGAGTCTTAAAGTATTTTCATTTTCACATAAAGAGTCTTGAACTTGAGATTTAAATTTATTTAAATTGTAATTTGAATTAATAATACTTTCTAATTGATAAATATAATAAATATTTTTATCTTCTATATTAATATCAATTAAGTAACTAAAAGAATCAACTTTTAATGGAAGATTATCTTTTAAATTATTTATTTCATTCTTAATTGCATAATCTTCAAAAAAATAAACTTTAAATAAGTCATAAGTTGAGAATAAAGAAAAGAAAAGATTTATCGAAATGATTACTTTTGCTAAAAAAGGCCATAATTTATTCCCTATATACTTACTTGCACTTTTTTGAACAGCAATAAAAATTAATATCGAATATAAAAGTGTTAATAAATAAATAGATATACTAAATATCTCATCACCTATAGTTTTTTTAAAAGAAATCTTCAAAAAAGTATTATCTATAAATATATTTATTAAAAGTGTTAAGAAAATAAACCACAACCAGAACGTGATACTTAAACTAATGTCTCCTTTTAATAGTTTTTTTAAATATGGCCTATCTTCATTTTTATTTTCTATCATTTATTTCCTTCTAATATAATGTATATCGAACATTAAATATTAATTTAGTCGATGTTTTTGGTCTAGGGTAATCTTTATATGCTATTTGTATTAATTTAATAGTATATTTATCAAATATTTCGTAACCCGATGAATTTGTAATTCTTAAGTCTGAAATATTACCGTTTGGATGAAAAATAAACTCTACTACATTTGAACCTGAAATTTTTAATTCAGCTGCAAGACGTGGATATCCTAATCTTGATAATACTCTTTGTGTTATTACTTGAAAACTATTAAAATTTTTCTTGATATAGGCTTTTTGTACCTTTGTAAATGTTTCAAATTCTTTACCATAAAGTTTTTGAATATCATCTAATATCTCTTTATTAATTGGTTCTTTTTGTGATAAAAAATCTTCTAATGTTCTATTTTTTACAGCTTCTATTTTTTTCTTACTAGGTATTTTTGTAACTCTTTTTTTATCATACTTAATCTTTTTTGGAGCTTTAATAAACTTTTTTGCTACTTTTTTTGTTATAGCTCTTTTTTTTGTAACTTTTTTACTTCTCTTTTGTGTTGTTGTTTTCTTTTTTATAACTGTTTTTTTAGATTCTGATTTAGGTTTAGTTTTTTTTATCTCTGTTTTTTTAATTATTTCTTTTTTAGCTAATTCAACTTTTTTTTTAATTTTTACAAATGTTACATTAGCTTGTTTTTGTTTTTTAATATTATTTTGTTGTTCATCTTGTTTTTGAGTAAGTTCATAATCATTGAATATTAACAAATGTAAAGATATTGAAATAATAAGGCTAAGTATAATAAGTTTCATAACGTGATTATAGTAGAATATCGCTAATAGAAAATTAATAGGAAATAAAATGTTTGATAATTCAGTAAAAGCATACGCACAAGCAAAAGAAGTAATACCAGGAGGTGTTGATTCTCCCGTACGTGCATTTAAAAGTGTTGGAGGAACTCCACCTTTTATAACAAAAGGAAAAGGTGCATATTTATATGATGTAGATGGTAATAAATATTTAGATTTTGTACAGTCTTGGGGACCTTTAATATTTGGTCATTGTGATAGTGATATTGAGCAAGCAGTTTTACAAACAGTTAAAAATGGTTTATCTTTTGGCGCACCAACTGAATTGGAAACACAATTAGCTTCTGAAATTGTTGATATGTATGAAAATATTGATAAAGTAAGATTTGTAAGTTCAGGAACTGAAGCTACAATGTCAGCTATTAGACTTGCTCGTGGTGTGACAGGTAGAGATAATATTTTAAAATTTGAAGGATGTTACCATGGACATTCTGATTCACTTCTTGTTCAAGCAGGTTCAGGCTTAGCAACTTTTGGAACACCAAGTTCTCCAGGAGTTCCAGCTGATTTAACAAAACATACTATAGTTTGCGAATATAACAATATTAAAAATTTAGAAAAATGTTTTGAGCAATCAGATGATATAGCTTGTATTATTATTGAACCAATTGCAGGAAATATGGGATTAGTTCCAGCTACACAAGAGTTTTTAAAAGCTTGTAGAAAATTATGTGATAAACACGGTACATTACTAATATTTGATGAAGTTATGTCAGGATTTAGAGCTTCTTTAACAGGTGCATCTGGGCTTGTTGATACAAAAGCAGATATGATTACTTTTGGAAAAGTTATTGGTGGAGGAATGCCAGTTGGTGCATTTGCAGGTTCAAATGAAATAATGGCACATCTTTCACCAGATGGTCCTGTCTATCAAGCAGGTACATTAAGTGGAAATCCTGTTGCTATGAGTGCGGGATTAGTTGGTTTACGAAAATTAAAAGCAAATCCAGCTATCTATGATGATTTAAATGCAAAAGCTTTAAGATTAATGAATGGATTAAAAGAAGTTGCAAACTCTTATAATATTCCTTTTCAAGTTAATACAAGAGGTTCAATGTTTGGTTACTTCTTCAATGAAAAATCACCTTTAAATATAAAAGATGTCGCTACATCAGATTTTGATAGATTTGCGAAATTTCATCACGAAATGTTAAAAAGAGGTTACTATTTTGCTTGTTCTCAATATGAACTTGGATTTATATCAACTGTAATAACAAATGATGATATTGATGATTGTTTAAAAGCAGCATCAGAAGTTATGAAAAACTTATAAAAGGAAAGATATGACTAGTTTTAAAAATGTTGAATTAATAAAAAATGCAAATATATATTTTGATGGAAATGTTACAAGTAGATCTTTTATAGATGAAAATGGTGAAAGTAAATCTTTAGGAATTATGATGCCTGGAACTTATAACTTTGGAACAAATGAAGCTGAACTAATGGAAATATTAGCAGGTGAGGTTGAAGTTAAACTAGCAGGTGAAGATACTTGGAATACTTATACAGCTAATACTTCTTTTAGTGTAATTGCTAATTCAAATTTTGATATTAAAGTGAAAACAATATGTGATTATTGTTGTTCATATATTAAGTAGAATTAATAATGCAAAAAAAAGAAGAAAAAGTAATACCAAAACATAGAGATAAGATTGAAGCTTTAGACAATTTATCTTTGGGTATTTCAATGGTAGCAGCTATTGCTATTGGTTTTGGTATTGGATATGGTTTAAAAGCACTTTTCGAAATTGATTGGTTATTATGGTTAGGTTTATTTTGGGGAATAGCAGCAGCTGGACTTAATGTATACAAAGCATATAAAAGAGCTCAAAAAGCATACGAAGGTATGGAAGATGACCCTAGATATGCTTATAGAGCTAAGCATGGGGATAGAAAATACGACGACGATGAAGATTAATCAATCAATTAAAAACTTTGCTCTAGTTTTTATAACTTTAGATCTTTGTTTAGTTATTTATGCTTTAGTATTTAATACGCCAATATGGTTATTAAATACTCAAGTTGCATTTATTTCATCGTTATTCATTACTATTGCTTCTTTTTTATCATATAGAAAAAATATTCAAGGAAGATTATCTAAACTTGATTTATCAAAAAAACAAAATGGTGAAGATAGGGATAAGATAGATGAAATAGACGATCCTTATGATTTATATACTGAATATGAAGAAATTCCAGAATCTGAATTAACAACACAAAAAATAAAAGAGATTATTACAGATGAGAAATCAAAAGTAAAAAAGAATTCTTTTAAAAATACTATTTTTTCAGCAACAGGATTTTTATCAATATATAGAGTTTTAGGATATGTAATTTTAGTATTTGGTTTTTTTGCTTTAAATAACAATAAACTATTTCATCCAATAGCTTTTATAGTAGGATTAGGAATAGTTCCTATTGGAGTTTTATTTTCAAAGCTTTTAGATAAAAGATAAAAGCTTTGAATAATTTTAAATAGTAATTCTTAAGTAATTAGAGGTAAATCAATAATTACTTTGTTCTCTTCGCATGTTAGAATAAAAGAACAATCTTCTTTATATTGAAGTAGTTCTTTTCTTGCTTTTTTATTAGATATTATCTCAACCGCAATTAAAGAATATTTTTTTCCTTCAATTTTTATATATTCACCAATTTTAAGTAAAATAGAACAATATATATCAGTAGAACCACTAAAAGCTTCAAAAATTTGATTAAGTGTTTTTATAAATAAACTTGCATCTAGTTTAAATTCAGGAATAGAAGGATCATAGTTTTTTGTATATAAGGTATCTGTTTTAATCTTGTTTGTAGATATTGCTAAATCTACAAGTGTAAAAATATTTGTACTATTTATATTTTTAATATTAAGTTTTGATTCTTTTTTTACCATAGCACTTTTATAAAGTTTTATATGAATTTCATCTTCATTTTCATATGTAACAGTAATGGCATAAAAGGTATAGTTTTGTATAGTTAAATCTATATAAGATGTTTCTGCTCCAAAAGATTTTGGAGCATACTGTAAAGCTATATCATAAAGCTCTTTTGGTTTTATTCTATTTAATAAAAACTGAGCTTCACAATTTGTATATAAAATCTTTGACGTAGAAGAAAAAGAAATAATAGGGTTTAAATCAAGTTCAACCCAGTCTTCAAAAAAATTCATTTTCTAACTTTCCACGTAATTCTTAAGGTTTTTACCTACTTTAGGATGTTTTAATTTTTTAATAGCACTTGATTCAATTTGTCTAACTCTTTCTCTTGTAACAGAAAGTTCTTTTCCAATTTCTTCTAGTGTTCTATCTGAAGCATCAACCATAAGTCCAAATCTCATTCTTACAACAGCTTGTTCTCTTTCATTTAATTGAGCTAATATTTGATCAATTTGATTTTGTAAATCTTCTTTCATAATATTATCAACAGGAGTAGGCGCTTTTTCATCTGGAACAAAGTCACCAAATTTACCATCGTCATCAGAACCAATTGGTGCTTCAAGTGATACAGGTTCTTTAGTAATTTTAATTACTTGTTTAACCTTATCAACAGGTAATCCAACTTCTTCTGAAATTTGATCAACATCAGGTTCTTTACCATTTTCTTGAATACCTTTTCTAATGATTTTATTGATTCTATTAATAGTTTCAATCATATGAATTGGGATTCTAATTGTTCTGGCTTGATCTGCAATTGCTCTAGAAATTGCTTGTCTAATCCACCATGTTGCATAAGTAGAGAATTTATATCCCTTTTTATACTCAAATTTATCAACAGCTTTCATAAGACCTATATTACCTTCTTGAATTAAATCTAGGAATGGTAAACCTCTATTTGTATATCTTTTTGCAATAGATACAACAAGTCTTAGGTTTGATTTTGCCATTCTTGTTTTAGACTTATCTGTAATATCTTTACCACGTTTAATTTGCTCTAAAACATCTTTTAATTCTTCTGGTTCTAAATCGAAACCATCTTTTGATGCTTCTGCAGTTTGGAAAAGTTTTTTAATTTCCATATAAGTAGAAACCATAGTAGCTTCAGGAACCATTGTAGTAATTTGTGCTTTAGTTAAATTAACAATATTATCTAAAATCTTTTGGTGATTTTGTAATAAAGTATCATTAAATAAAGGTAATTTATATTCAAGTCTCTTAAGCTCATGATCAAATCCTGTATCTGATTTAAGTGCAGTTTCCATAGCTTTTACAATTTCTGTAATTAGTTTAGATGTAGGTCCAAGGTCTAATAATGCTTCTTTTAAAATTCTCTTTCTAAAAGCAATAGCTAAGTTATGTTGCATTTGATCAGCTTCAGAATCAGATTTTGCAGCTTCTTTTGTTAAGAATTTAAGCCAATCTTTTTTTGCTTTTTCTAATATTTTAAATGCATCAATAATTGTTTGTGCTCTTTTATCAAGTTTTTTCTGTTTTTTACCATCAGCTTTTTCATTATCAGATGCATTAGAATCAGAAGAATCATCAGAAGAATCATCAGAATCTTCATCATCAAAGTTTCTAAACAATTCTTTTACTTTTCTTTCTCTATTTACTAAAGGTTCTTTATACTCTAAAATGAAATCAATTAAGTATGGTACATAACAAATTGCATCAAGAATTACATCTTCACCCATTTCAATTTTTTTAGAAATTTCAATTTCTTCTTCTTTTGTAAGTAATGGAATTTGTCCCATTTCTCTTAAATACATTCGAACAGGAGAATCTGATCTTGACCATTCTAATAACTCTTTATTTTTTAGAAGATCATAAACATCATCTTCATTCATTATTAGTTTTTCTCTTTGTTCTTTTCTTTTTTTCGCTTCTTCAGCATTCATTCTTTTTGCTTGCTCTTGCGAACTAATTACAGTTACGTTATATAATTGGATAAAAGCTAAAAGTTTTTTTACATTTGCCCCCGAAGGTGCCTTAGGAAATATTTTAATAATTTTTTCATATGTAAGAATAGAATCTTTATACTCTTTAACCGTTTGTTCAATTGCTTTGTTTAGATCTTTTGCGCTCATATATCGAACATCCTCTTTTTAAGATAGGTTGATATTATACCGAAAATAGCTAAAAATCTAATTAGTTTTTTATATTTAATCAAAAATTACTAAAGTATTAGATAAAATGCATCTTTTAAAAAATAATTCTTTGAAAATATTGAAAATTTTATTGAAGACTAAGGACACAAAATATGAATAAAATTACTGGAAAAGTATGGAATTTTGGAGCTAATATTGATACAGATGTTATTATTGCTGCTAGATATTTAAATAGTTCAGACCCAGAGCATTTAGCTAAATACGTAATGGAAGATGCAGACCCTGAATTTCCTAATAAGTTACAAAGAGGTGACATTATTGTTGCTGGTGAAAACTTTGGTTGTGGTTCTTCAAGAGAACACGCTCCTATTGCTTTAAAAGCTGCTGGTGTTGCTGCTATTGTTGCTCCATCTTTTGCAAGAATTTTCTATAGAAATGCATTTAATATGGGATTACCAATTTTTGAATTACCAGAATCTTTAGAAATTAAAGAGGGTGAAACAATTAGTATTAACTTAGATAATGGTGTTATTACTAATGATACAACAAAAAAAGAATATGAATTCACTCCAATTCCTCCTTTCATGCAAGAATTAATTGCAAGTGGTGGATTAATTAATTATGCAAAAGCAGAAATGGCAGAAGGAAAGTAAGTATGAAAAAATATAATATCTCAGTTATTAAAGGTGATGGAATCGGTCCTGAAATCGTTGATGAAGCAATTAAAGTTTTAGATACAGTAGCAGGAGCTTGTAATTTCACATTAGATTATAAAGAATATTTAATGGGTGGAATTGCAATTGATGAAACAGGTGTTCCTTTACCTCCTGAAACAGTTCCAGGTGTTTTAGCATCTGATGCTTGTTTATTTGGTTCAATTGGTGGAGAAAAATGGGATAACCTTCCTCGAGAATTAAGACCAGAAACAGGACTTTTAAAACTTAGAGAAGAATTAGGTGTTTATGCAAACTTAAGACCTGCTATTGTTTATGATGAGTTGGTTAATGCATCAACTTTAAAACCTGAAGTAATTGAAGGTTGTGACATTATGGTAGTACGTGAACTTATTGGTGGTATTTATTTTGGACAACCAAGAGCTAACGATGGTCAAAGAGCATATAATACTATGGTATATACAAAAGATGAGATTATCAGAATTGGTAAACAAGCTTTTGAATTTGCAATGAAAAGAGATAAGAGAGTTTGTTCTGTAGATAAAGCAAATGTTCTTGAAGTTTCTCAATTATGGAGAGATACTATGATTGAATTATCTGCTGATTATCCTTCTGTAGAATTAACTCATATGTATGTAGATAATGCAGCAATGCAATTAGTAAGAAATCCAAAACAATTTGATGTTATCGTAACTGGAAATATCTTTGGTGATATTTTATCTGATACTGCATCTATGGTTGTTGGTTCTATTGGATTATTACCATCTGCATCAACAGGTGATAAAACAGCTGTTTATGAACCAATTCATGGTTCAGCACCTGATATTGCAGGACAAGGTATTGCAAATCCAATTGCTACAATTGAATCAGCTGCTATGATGCTTAAATATTCACTTGGTGAAGATAAAGCAGCAGATATGATTACAAATGCTATTAGAAATGTATTAAAAGATGGGTATAGAACAAAAGATTTAGCTGAGTTTGATGCTAAAGAAGTTTTATCAACTACTGAAATGGGTGATGTAATTGCTAATTATATAAATAAATAATAAAGAAGGATTTTCCTTCTTTATATTTATAACTTATTTTTAACAATTTCAAAGAAATCTTTAAAAGAGGGCAAATCAAGTTTTGCTTCTCTTTGAAGTTTTCCCCACATAGGTTCAGGAAAATATGAATCTTCTTCAAATCTTGCCATAATATGAAAATGAACATGAGGAACATAATTTCCAAATGAAGCTATGTTTATTTTTGCAGGTTTAAAATAATCCAACATCTCTTTTTCAATAATATCTAAACATCTAAATATTTCTATTTTTGTTTCATTATCACATTGAGAAAACTCTTTTATATCTTTTTGTGTAAATACTTTTAGCCATGGAATCTCACTATTTTCTATTTCAACTTTTATTAATGAGTTTTTGTAAATTTCTGACATATTAAACCTTTTATAAATAATTTTGATGATTTTACAACAAGATTTATTAAAAAAACAATTGTAGGCACTATTTTAAACCAGATTAATAAAGCTTTAAGTAAGTCTTGATTATAATCCGACTCCATTTCTACAAGCATAAAAGAAGTTTTTATAAAATGTTTTTGTGTTTTATAAAGAGTTGGATGAATGATATAAAGTATGAAGTAATCATTCATACCTAATGTAGTATTTGGAAATACACAAAAAAAGAGGGACGACTTATGAAAGTTAGAGCTTCAGTAAAGAAGATGTGTGACAAATGTAAAATTGTTAAAAGAAGAGGTGTCGTAAGAGTAATTTGCGAAACTAAAAAACACAAACAAAGACAAGGATAAAACACATGGCAAGAATCGCAGGTGTTGATTTACCAAATAAAAAAAGAATGGAATATGCATTAACGTATGTTTTCGGAATAGGGCTATATAACTCAAGATTAATTTTAGATGCTGTTGGAATCGATAGAAACAAAAGAGCACACGAATTAACTGAAGATGAAGCTGCAGCAATTAGACAAGAAATTCACAAGAGCTATGAAGTTGAAGGTGATCTTAGAAAAAAAGTTGCTATGGATATTAAATCATTAATGGACTTAGGTTCATACAGAGGTTTAAGACATAGAAAAGGTTTACCATGTAGAGGGCAAAAAACTAAAACTAATGCTCGAACTAGAAAAGGTAAAAAGAAAACTGTTGGCGCAGCAGCGAAGTAAGGATAACTAATGGCAAAAAGAAAAGTTACTAGAAAAAAAGTTGTAAGAAAAAATATTGCTGACGGTATCGTACATATTGCGGCAACTTTTAATAATACTATGGTTACAGTTACAGACAGCGTAGGTAATGCTATTGCATGGTCAAGTGCTGGAAACTTAGGATTCAAAGGTTCTAAAAAATCTACTCCATTTGCTGCTCAAGCTGCAACTGAAGATGCTGTTGCTAAAGCTATGGAACACGGAATTAAAAACGTTGGTATTAAAATTCAAGGACCAGGATCTGGTAGAGACACTGCAGTTAAAGCTGTTGGTGCAATTGAAGGTATCAGAGTTACATGGTTAAAGGATGTTACACCATTACCACATAATGGTTGTAGACCTCCTAAAAGAAGAAGAGTGTAAGGAGTAGTTATGGCTAGATATAGAGGACCAGTAGAAAAAATCGAGAGAAGACTTGATGCAGACCTTGGATTAAAGGGTGAGAGAAGACTTAACGGAAAATCTGCTTTAGAAAAAAGACCATTTGCTCCAGGACAACACGGACAAAGAAGAACTAAAATTTCTGAGTACGGTTTACAATTAAGAGAAAAACAAAAAGCTAAGTTTATGTATGGTGTTTCTGAAAAACAATTCAGAAAATACTTCAAAAAAGCTTCAACAACTGAAGGTAATACAGGGTCAAACTTAATTACTTCAATTGAGCAAAGATTAGATAATGTTGTTTATAGAATGGGATTTGCTACAACTAGAGCAAATGCTAGACAATTTACAACTCATGGACATGTTTTAGTAGACGGTAAAAAAGTTGATATTCCTTCTTACGTTGTAAAACCTGGACAAAAAATTGAAATTAAAGAAAAATCTAAATCTAACCCACAAGTAGTTAGAGCTTTAGAATTAACAAATCAAACTGGTTTAGTTGATTGGGTTGATGTTGATACAACTAAAGCATTTGGTATTTTTACTAGAATTCCTACAAGAGAAGAAGTAGTTATTCCAGTTGAAGAAAGATTAATCGTAGAGTTATATTCTAAGTAATAAGTAAAGGTAGCCAATGAAAAAGTTTGCAGACACACCGTTTTTACCAACAGAAGTTGAGATCGAAACTATCAATGATAATGAAGCAAAGATTTCTGCATATCCATTTGAAAGTGGTTTTGCAATAACTTTGGCACACCCTTTAAGAAGACTTCTTTTAAGTTCTTCAGTTGGTTACGCACCAATTGCAGTAAAAATTGAAGGTGCTTCTCACGAGTTTGACTCGTTAAGAGGGATGCTAGAAGATATAGCTATTTTTATTATTAATCTAAAAAATATTAAATTTAAAATTAATAGTGAAGCAGAACAAGTAGTAGTAGAATATTCTTTTGATGGTCCAAAAGAAATTAAAGGTGAAGACTTAATCAACTCTGATGTTGAAGTAGTTTCTCCTGATGTTCACTTAGCTACTATTAACGCGGATTGTAATTTAACATTCTCTGTTATTATTCAAAAAGGTATAGGTTATATGCCTTCTGAAGATACTAGAGATATTGTTGGACCTGATTATATTCCAGTTGATGCTTTTTTTACTCCAGTAAAAAAAGTAGTTTATGGTATTGAAAAAATGTTAGTTGAAGATAATCCTAACTTTGAAAAAGCTGTATTTAATGTACAAACAAATGGACAAATTTCTCCAATAACTGCTTTTAAAGAAGCAGTTTCTGTTATGTATGCTCAAATGTCAGTATTTAATAAAGTATTTGATTTATCAGAAGTAACAGTTAGTGATGCAGGTGAAGAACCAGTAGAACTAAAAGATTTAGTTATCAAAATTGATGACTTAAATTTAAGTGCTAGATCATTCAACTCTTTAGATAGAGCTGGACTAAAATTCTTAGGTGAATTAGTACTTATGAGTGAAGTTGAAGTTAAAAATATCAAAAACTTAGGAAAAAAATCTTATGATGAAATAGCTGAAAAGCTTGAATCACTTGGTTTCCCAGTTGAAGATACACTTCCAGAAAATGTTGCTTCTGCGTTAAGAAGAAAATTAGAGCAACTTAAAGCATAATTAAGGGTTAGAAGATGAGACATAAGCACGGATATAGAAAGTTAAGTAGAACTTCTTCTCACAGAAAAGCATTGTTAAAAAATATGGCAATTGCGATTATCGAAAGAGAAAAGATTGAAACAACTGTTCCAAAAGCAAAAGAATTACAAAGATATATTGAAAGATTAGTAACTACTGCTAGAAATGCAGATTTAAATACTCATAGACAAGTATTTGCTGCATTACAAAGTAAAGAAGCTACTAAAAAATTAATTAATGAAATTGCACCAAAGTATGAAGCTAGAAATGGTGGATATACTTCAATTATTAAAACAAGAATTAGAAGAGGTGATGCTACTCAAATGGCATTCATTTCATTCGTATAATAATAAATTTATACATTCTTAAAAAAGCTAGAAGTTTTAACTTCTAGCTTTTTTTTTACTCTAAAATATCTCAAAACTTAAATTTTTATTTTTATTTTCAATTAATAATCTCTTTACCCTAAATTAATCATTTTTTAGATAAAATCCGGAGAATACTATAAATGTAATCACAGGAGAACCATTTGGTAACACTAAAAGAAGCACTTACTCTAAGTAGTGACGATATAAAAAATTTAAGAGATGATTTAAGTACAAAAATAAAAGAAAATAATATTGGTGCATATGTTGAACAGTTAACTTCAACCGATATTTCTACTACTGGTTCAGGAATACCAATTGCCATTAAAGATAATATTAATGTTAAAAATTGGGAAATTACTTGTTCTAGTAATATCTTAAAAGGCTATATTTCACCATATAATGCGACAGTAATCAATAATTTAGAAAAAGCAGGATTAAGTCCATTTGGTCGTGCTAATATGGATGAATTTGCTATGGGAAGTTCAACTGAAACTTCTTGTTATGGTAAAACTTTAAATCCAATTGATAATAATAAAGTTCCAGGTGGAAGTTCAGGTGGAAGTGCTGCAGCAGTTGCTGCTGGTATTGCTATAGCTGCTTTAGGAACTGATACGGGTGGATCAATCAGACAACCTGCTGCTTATTGTGGTGTAGTTGGAATGAAGCCTACTTATGGAAGAGTTTCAAGATATGGTATTACAGCATATTCATCTTCTTTAGATCAATGTGGCCCTATTACTCAAAATGTAGAAGATGCAGCTATTTTATATGATATTATTTCAGGTCATGATCCAATGGATTCTACTTCTGCAAATGTTGATTATGAAGCTATAACTCCTAAACTTGATTCAGATAAAAAGTTAACAATTGCAGTGATCGATAACTTTATTGAACAAGCTAGTCCTGCTATTAAAAATGCATTTACAAAAGCTATTGAAGCATTAGAAGCTCATGGACATAAAATTATTCATAAAAATATGCTTGATACAGGGAAAATACTTTCTTCTTATTATATTGTTGCAACTGCAGAAGCATCAGCAAACCTTTCTAGAATGGATGGTGTACGATTTGGAAATAGAAAAGGTAATGGTAGTTTAAAAGATATGTATATTCAAACTAAATCGCAAGGATTTGGAGATGAAGTACAAAAAAGAATTATGCTAGGTTCTTTTGTATTAAGTTCTGGTTATTATGATGCATATTATATTAAAGCACAAAAAGTTAGACATTTAATAAAAGATGAATATGAAGAGATTTTTAAAGATGCTGATTTAATTCTATCACCAGTTGCTCCAACAACTGCACCAGAATTTGGTAGTTTTAAAACATCACTTGAAATGTATTTAAGTGATATTTATACAATCTCGGTTAACTTAGCTGGATTACCTGCTATTTCTATACCTGTAGATAAAGATGAAAATGGAATGCCAGTTGGGCTTCAATTAATTGGACCTGCTTTTAATGAGCAAACAATGTTTGACGGAGCTTTATCATTAGAAAAAGCTGTTAATTACAAAAAATAAGAAAGGAATATTATGAGAATAAGAAAAAGAGCATTGACATTTGAAGATGTTTTATTAGTACCAGCAAAATCAGAAGTTTTACCAAGAGAAGTATGTTTAAAAACGATGTTAACAAAAACAATTGGGTTAAACGTACCTTTTATATCTGCTGCTATGGATACAGTTACTGAATTTGAAGCTGCAATTGCAATGGCAAGACTTGGTGGAATTGGTATTATTCATAAAAATATGGATATTAAAACTCAAGCAATGCAAGTTAGAAAAGTAAAAAGATCAGAATCAGGAATGATTACAGATCCAATTACAATTAAAAAAGATCAATCTCTACAAGATGCTGAAGATATTATGGCATCTTATAAAATCTCAGGTATTCCTGTAATTGATGATAATAACTCTTTATTAGGTATTATTACAAATAGAGATATGAGATTTACAAAAGATTTTACAAAAGTTATTGCTGATAAAATGACTCATTCTCCATTAATTACTGCTATTAAAGGTACTACTTTAGAAGAAGCTGCAGAAATTATGCATGCAAATAAAATTGAAAAATTACCTATTGTTGATGATGCTAATAAATTAATTGGTTTAATCACAATTAAAGATATTAATAAAAAAAGAGAACATCCAAATGCTTGTAAAGATACTTTTGGTAGATTAAGAGTAGGTGCTGCTATTGGTGTTGGACAACTTGATCGTGCAACTGCATTAGTTGAAGCTGGTGTTGATGTATTAGTTATGGATTCTGCGCATGGACATTCAAAAGGTATTTTAGATTCAGTTACTGCTATTAAAAAAGCATTAAATGTTGAAATCATAGCTGGGAATGTTGCAACTGCTGAAGGTACAAAAGCGCTTATTGATGCAGGAGCTGATGGGGTTAAAGTTGGTATCGGTCCTGGTTCTATTTGTACTACTAGAATCGTAGCAGGTGTTGGTGTTCCCCAAATTTCTGCAATTGATGAATGTGCAGCTGAAGGTGCTAAATATGGTGTTCCAATTATTGCTGACGGTGGAATTAAATACTCTGGTGATGTTGCAAAAGCATTAGCAGTTGGTGCATCTTCTGTTATGATGGGTTCAGCATTAGCTGGAACTGATGAATCTCCTGGTGAATTAATTTTATACCAAGGAAGAAAGTTCAAAACTTATAGAGGAATGGGTTCTATTGGAGCTATGACAAAAGGAAGTACTGATAGATATTTCCAAGAAGGAACAGCTGCTGATAAACTTGTGCCTGAAGGTATTGAAGGTAGAGTTGCTTATAGAGGTTCTATTGCTGATATTATTCATCAAATGGTTGGTGGATTAAGATCATCAATGGGTTACTTAGGTTCTGCTGATATTAAAATCTTCCAAGAAACTGCTGAGTTTGTTGAAATTACATCTGCTGGACTTAAAGAGTCTCATGTTCATGATGTAACAATTACAAATGAAGCACCAAATTACCACGTTTAAAAACTAAAATAAAGCGATAATATCGCTTTATTTTGTCTTAGTGAAATCAAAATCTAATATTTTTAAATATCTTCAATCTTATAATCAATAAAGTCTTTTATACTAAAAGTTTGATACTTAAGTAATCGTTTATGTATAATTTCTTTTTCTTCGTTCAATTTAGCTTTTTCATACACTTTTTCAATTTCTAATATTTTCTCAAGTTTAGCTTTTATTTTAAGAACTTCATCTGTAGTCATATAATCATTATATTTTCCATGACCTACGTAAAAAGCTATTTTACGTAAGTTATCAAATATTTGTTTTATTTCTTCGTCTATTTGCATTAATTACTCCATTGCATTCTATATTTTTTAGATAATTTTTGATACTATAGTATCTATTAACTTTAAAAAAGGAAAAAATATGTTTATACAAAAAATAAAATATTATTATAAATTATTAAAAGAAAAAAAAGTTGATAATATATTAATATATGTTGGTATTTTAGGTGTTTTAATTGGGTTTGTATTCACTCCTATTATAAGAGAAATAGCAGTTTGGCCAATACTACTTGGAGTTTGTATAAAATTATATGATTTTAGTGAAGAAATAGAAAGAAATATTATTCCTTATGATTTTAATAAGTTACTGCCTCCACCAAAAAAGAAGAGTTGATTTTATTAAGCTCTAGATTCTATAATGAATAAAATCTTTAATACTAAAAGTTTGATATTTAACTAATTGTTTATAAATAAGTTTTTTTCTTCATTTAAAATAGCTTTTTTATATTCTTTTTCAACTTCTAGTATTTTCTAGTTTTACTTTGATTGCTAGAACTTCTTCTATCCTGATATAGTATAAGCTATCATGTATTTGTTTTATTGCTTCAAATTCTATCAAAAAGGCTATTAAATCATCTTTTTTAGGACTTAATGTGCACTACACAATAAAAAGCTAAATTTCTTAAGTAACATAATTAATTTAAAAAAAGGCCAATTATGAAAATAGAACCGAATAAAGAAATATTTTTTGAAAAGTTAAAAAGTAAGCATAATGAGGAATGTATACCCGAAGAAAGTTTTTTTGAAGTTTTAGAAAAAGAAATAAAAGAGCCAGTTAGTAATTCAAGTTTAGTATATATTGAAAAGAAAAGACCTCATTCTACTAGTGATATTATTGATATTATGATTGATTTATAGAAAAAAAGTATTGTTGTATTATGTATACTCATGCTATATTCATATGATAAACTTGTACAAACTTTAAAAGAGTTAAAATTAAAAATAGGAAAATATTATGATTAAAGTAAGCGTACTATACCCAAATACAGATGATTTAGTATTTGATAAAGAATATTATATTAATAAACATGTTGCTTTGGTATCTGAAAGATTAGGTGATGCTCTAAAAAATGCTCAAGTTGATTTTGGAATTGCAGGAGGGACTCCTGATTCAAAAGCTGCTTTTGTAGTTATGACTCATATGACTTTTGACTCTCTAGAATCATTTCAAGAATCATTTGGACCACATTCTGATGAAATTCTTTCAGATATTGCTAATTTTACAAATTGCCAACCACAACTTCAAATTAGTGAAATTAAAATTTAATATTATATAAATTCAAAAGAACATAGATTAGAGTATTATTCTTCTCTATGTTTTTTTCCATTAAAAGTAAGCACAGTATCTAATCTTATTTTTTCACTAGATTTTAAAATCATATATTCTATTCCATCTTTTACTTCCATTGTTAAAACTATTCCTTTTACTGTTTCTTTTGTTTCTTCATCTTTTAAATAAACAATTGTTGAAGGTATTTTTCTTTGCATTGCTACATTTAATTGGTCAAAAAATTCGCATGATATTGGGTTATACATTTTTTCTCTTTTATTTTTTTGATAGTATACATAAATATATTTAGAATAAGCATTTTTATAGTATAAACTATGATAAAGTATGAGGATAAATAATATGGATGAATACAAAAGAGTTTCGTGTCATTTTTATGATGTGCTAGAAGTGGCTGCTGTAAAAAGAGTTTTATGTAAAATAGTATATAAAGAAGATGATGAAGATAAACAAATAGAGCAAAAAGTTATAGATTTTAAGATTATAGATAAAGCTGAATTTATGATACTTGAGAATATGCAAAAAATAAGATTAGATAAGATAGTTTTGTTTAATAATATTAATCCTTCTGATAATCAATACTGCTAAAATTGATAATATATGATTAAATATGATATTGTTTATATAAAAGGAAATCCACTTTCAGGCTCAAAATTACAGCATAATTTGATAAATAATTCTATTTTTGAATTAATTAAAGAATATTCATATAATATTATCGAATCAAATGCCAAGAATTTATCTGGAATTACTTTACCAAAGGCAAAAATTTACATAGGATTCTCACGTGGTTCTAGATATTTTAAAAAATTAGACAATAATTCTTTAAAAATATCAATTGGTGGAATATCAGCTTCAAAAGTTCATCTTTTTAAAAATAAAGATGATAATATTTTATTAGGTGATATTTCTAACTCTTCCATGCAAGCTCATTTTATTATTTCTGATGATGATAAAATAAAAATTAAAACACTTATAGATAATCATCTGAATAAATTAGATTAAAACTATTTTTATTTATGATTATTTCTTTACAAGTTATTGTTATTAACAATCTTTTTTTATTCTCAACTTGAATTTCTTTTATACTAGCAATTCCTTTTATATGATAAGTATCATAGTTTTTAAAATCTATAAAGAATATATTTATATTTGGATTAGTATAAATATTTCCAATAGTATTATATAAATTATTTCCTGGGACATCTTTAAATGCTAATTGATTTGTTTCTAATACTTTTAAAAAGCCTTTATTACCGCCCTTATGTGAAACATCTAAACCTTTTTCTTTATGTGATGTTGCTATAAAAAAAGTATCAATATTTGAGATTATATTTATTATTTCTTCATTTAATTTTCTTCCTTTTTGAATAGTTTGATTCTCTAATATCTTTGTATCTTCTTGTAAAACTCTTCTTTTTATATGCTTAGGACAGTTTGAATATATCTCATCTATTGAAAGATATAGTTTATTACTCTTTATTTTTCCTTTTCCATTTATTCTAATACGCATTGCTTTTTCAAAATTTAATCCAATCATTCCAATATTTATATTTTTTATATTGTAAAACTCTTTTGGAATATATGAATGATTTTCTAAATTTATTGATATTTGTGATTGATTTACTATTTCAATAAAATTATTATGATTATATACAGTGTATGTAAATAAATCATCTTTTTTTGTACTTATTGTGATTATACAAAAGTTTAAATCTTTTAAAAACTTAGATGCAATAGGCGGAATATTATCTTTTATCATGGAAGATAATGTGTCAGAAGATTTCCTAACTCCCATTATCTCTTGTATATGATATTCACCTTCATGAAATACAGTATTCATTTATAATACTTCTAGAAAAAACCACATGATGAATGATCACTATGACTTGGATTACAATCATTAATTCCATCTGCAATACAAACTTCAAGTCTTACACCATCTGGGTCTATAAAGAATACACCACCAGAACTTGCACCTTCACAATGAGATACTATACCTTTGTATATTTTTGTAATTTTATTATCATCTAATTTTTGTTCAAATGCTTTTAATTCTTCTACACTATCAACTAAAAAAGCCAAATGATGAAGTCCTGCTGTAGAATTTGAAAATTCTTTATTTGCTTGTTCCCATAAAGTTACAATTATTTCACCATCTTTACCTAAAAACATATATTTTTTATCTTCTAGTGTTTCTTCAAACAATACATCAAATCCAAATAGATTCAGATAAAACTCTTTTGACTTTTCCATATTACTTACATTTATTCCTACGTGTCCAACTTTCATTTTATGTCCTTTTTTATTTCTAACCACTAAAGTTATATTAGGTGGTTAGTAAAATGTTAGCATCTTTTTACTAACCTGTCAAGTAATTTTTAATAGTTAGCATAAATATCAATTTAAATTAATAATACAAATGTTATTATCCAAATAAAAAGGACGTGATATTAAATCATTTTTACTTATAGGTGAACATTACATTACAGATTTTATAAATACTCAATTTACTCCACATGGTGAGATTGTAGAGAACTTTGAAAGTTTTTGCGATATAAAAGATTGGTTTTTGAAAGTAGGTTTATTAGATGAAAAAAGATTAAATAATATAAAAGAGAATGAGCTATATTTTAAAGAATTAATTGATTATAGAACATTAGTAAGAAATAGTTTTAAAGATTATATAAAAGAACAAATATCTTTAGATAAGTTAATAAAAACAACAAATAACATACTTTTAAAAGCAAAAGTTCACCCTCAAATTATTAATGAAAATGATTCTTTTGTATTAGAATATATTCCAAATGCAAGTAAATACAATGAACTTTTAACAAAAATTGCAATAGAACTTATCAAACTTTTGAACTCAAAAGAGTTTAAATATCTTAAAAAATGTGATAATCACAAATGTTCTTTATACTTTATTGATACTTCAAGAAATCATTCTAGACGTTGGTGTAGTATGGAAATATGCGGAAATCGTTCAAAAGTTAGTAACTTTGTTAAAAGGAAAAAAGATTTAATAAAATGAAAATAGAAGTCTATTATGATAAAGAGTGTCCATTTTGTAGTTTTTATTCTAAATATTTAGATATAAAAGAAAATCATACACTTATTTTATCAAATGCTAGAGAAAATATAAAAGAGCTAGAAAAACTAAAATCAATGGGATTTGATATTGATCAAGGATTTATTGTAAAAGTTGATGATAAAAAAATTTATCAAGGAGCACAGGCTATTATTTTTTTAAATACTCTTTCAAAAAGAAAGATTTATTTTGCAAATAACACTTTTTTTAGAAAAATAGTTTATCCCTTTATCAAATTTCTTAGAAAAGTTGTGTTATTTATTCTTAGAAAAAGTGTCACTTTACTAAAAGATTAAACTAAGTAAATTATAAAATTTACTTAGATAATAGAATGAATTATAACTTTAAATTCTAAGTCACATCCTGCTAAAGGATGATTATAATCAACTGTTACTTTATCATTCGTCACTTCTGTAACTGTTGCTTTTATAACTTCATTTTTGTCATTTTGGGCTTCTAAAATCATTCCAATTTGTAAATCAATTCCTTCAAATTCTTTTATGTCAACAACTTCGCTAAGTTCTTCATCATAAGCACCATAAGCTTTTGATGATGGTATTTTGATTACTTTTGTTTCACCTTGATTCATCTGTTTTATTCCATCTTCTAGGCCTTGGATTATTTGTCCTGAACCATAAACGAATTGGATTGGTTCTTTATTTATATTTGTATCTACTATTTCATCATTTATTTTTAATTCATAATTTAAAATTACGTTTTGTTTTTCTTTAATTGCCATAATTATCCTTATTTTTAGAATTTTTATAATATCTAAATTAACTCAAATTACACTAAATTAAGTATTGATGAATCCAAATTTACAAAATTTTTTCTAATTAAATAATAACTTCACCATTTTTTACTTTTCTAAAGTCATCAATTTGGAAACAAGCGTTTGCAATTGTTCTTGGACTTGATTCTTTATATTCTGATACTACTTTATGAATTGTTTTCATTTCATCTTCATCAAAAATTGATTCATCAAATTCTTCTTCCATTTTGATAAATCGTAATTCAACAAATTTCTTTCTTTCAACAACTTCAATATCAATATAATCTAATAATTCTTGAATAAAATAAAGTCTTTCATCTTCTTCATCTAAATCTTCATTGTTTCCAATAACATCAAACAATTCATCTAATAATACAGGTTCTGGGTTTCTTGAGTTTTTTATAAACTCTTCATTAAATATTTTCTTATTACAAAATTTAAGATGGTTATATTCCATTAAAAAAAGCATAATTGATAATTTCTTATCATTTAAATGATCAACTTTTTTATGCAACATATATAAAATTACATTAGCTACTTTTGTCATATCTACGTTCAAATGAGTTCCTTTTTGTTTATAAGCGAAGTATATACTATTATGTATAAATATTTGTTTTATTGTGATTTAAGTTTATTAATATAAAGTACATTTTTAAAAGGAATTTAATGAATTGGCTAGCACATGCATTCTTATCAGAAGAACATATAGATTTTAAGATTGGAAATATTCTTGCAGACCCTTTAAAAGCAAAAACTTGGGAGAATGCAAGTTATCATGTACAAAATGGTATGAAAACACATATAAAAATTGATTCTTTCACTGATACTCATCAAATTGTAAAAACAAGCAAAAAAAGATTAAGAGAAAAAGGTTTATTAAAACCTGTAATTATTGATTTAACTTATGATTATTTACTAACAAAGAATTGGAATTTATACTCAAACATATCAATAGAAGAATTTACAAATAATTTTTATGAAAAAGCAAATCAAAGATTAGACTTTTTACCAAGCAGAGCAAATGAAATAGTTACAAATTTGATAAATAGAGATTTGTTGAATGATTATCATACTTTAGAGCAATTAAATAAATCATTTAAAAGAATGGATTTAAGATTATCCCAACGTTTACGAAAAAGAGAAACAGCATCTGAATATTTTCAAACTGTATGCAAGAATATGGATGAAATAGAAAAAGACTTTTTAGAGTTTTTCCCACTTTTATGCCAACACATTAAAAAAGATTTAGACCAAAGCAAACTAAGTCATTGGAAAATTTAGTTTACTTTTTTCTTTTATACTAGTTTTTACTATACTAATTCCATTGGAATTTTTATAACTACTTTATATATTATCTCTTCTTTTTTTGTTTTTATACAAGGTTGATGAGCATCACTTGGATAAAATATTGCTAATTCATTTTGTTTAATAAGCAGTTTTGATATATCTTCTTCTTTTCCCTCATATTTAATAAAATCTGTTTTTTCATCATATTCATTTAACTGTTTCAAAGATGAAATATCTGTAACATCCATATATTCTTCACCTTTTGCCATAAACTGAATATCAATATATTTTTTATGAGATTCAAAAAAACAATCACTTCTATTTTTTGTTTTATAAATTTGTTTTAATATGAACATACCATCGCTTAACTCTTCTTTTACACATTCATTTTCTTTTATATTTGTAAAATCATTGCTATTATTTTCTAAATAATCAAAAGCAATTTGAAAATACTTATTAGATATTTGTTTTTTTACATCATTTACTCTTCCAAAGATTACCATTTTCTATTCCTTATGATTTGATACAGTTGTTGGAATTACATTTCCACTTGCTTGATTTGCCAATGCTTTTGGATATTTTTTATAAAATTCACGAACAGTATTTGCTAGTTTTTCTTTTATTTTTGTATCAACTTTCCCATTATCATCTATAACATTTGCTAAATTTAAAACTAGCTCTTTTTGTTCTTCTTGTACATTGTTTTGCCAAGATTTTAATAAATCTTTATTTATAAAACTAGGAAGAGAACCCATAATCCCTACATCATTTTGATTATGAACTAAAAGCCCTGAAGTTGTACCTCTATCTAGTGTTAAAACTTGGAATAAGTATAAAGTATGATAATCTAGTTGTTTTGCAATATCTTCATTTGTAAAAGTTTCTCTTCTTTTAAAAGCATTTTCAATAATATTTATATATGTATCAATAATCCCTTTTCCAAAATCTAATGCAAAATCAAAATCTTTTTGCTTATCATCTGTTTTAAAATTTTCTAAATAAAAATGAGAAATACCTCTATGTCTATTTAAAGCAGGAATAAAAAAGTATTTTTCACCTTGTTTGATTCCTTCTTCATAGGTATCTTTTGCTAAATCTTTTATACTCTCATCAAATATCTTTTTATCTTCTTCATTTGTAATACTTGGATTTAAATCAGCCATAATTCGCCAATATGAACCAGCATTTCTTAAACAAGTCAAAGAAATATGAATATGAATAGAAGGAACATTTGGATTTTTTGGATGAATAATAGTAGAAAGAGCACTAGCACTTTGTAGTTTTTTACTTTCATCTTCATCATAATGAACTTGAGAAACATTTACACTTGCAGTATTGAAAAGTTTTTTATCTCTTGCTTCATATCTATTTCCACCACCATGAATTCCTGCATCTCTTAACCATGTAACTTCTTCAAACTTTTTACTTTCGCCTAAATTTTTACTAAGATTATCTAACTTTTCTACAAATCTTTTTTGTAAAGAGGAAACTACTTCTAATGCTTTTATAGCATCTTGTGATTTTGCTTTTATCATACTCATTTTACTATTCTCTTTTTTTCTATAATTTAAATACTTTTTTGTAAAGAAATTATATAGAAATTAACTTAATCAACTATTCTAATAGTGTATAATCTTCAGAAAATATTAATAAAATTGAAAGAATTAAATGATAAAACTTATAGAAAAATTACCAAAAGCAGAACTTCATCTTCATATTGAAGGCTCACTAGAACCTGAACTTATGTTTGAACTTGCCAAAAGAAACAATATTAAAATACCTTATAAAAATATTGAAGATGTAAAAAATGCATATAACTTTACAAATTTACAAAGCTTTTTAGATATTTATTATGCAGGTGCAAATGTACTTATTACAAAACAGGATTTTTACGATTTAACATGGGCGTATATTTTAAAATGTGTAGAAAATAATATCATACATACAGAAATATTCTTTGACCCACAAACTCACACTCAAAGAGGAATTGCATTTGAAACTATAATCTCAGGAATAGTTGAAGCACTAAAGGATGCAAAAGAAAAGTTTGGAATCACAACGGCTATTATAATGTGTTTTTTAAGACATTTATCACAAGATGATGCTTTAAAAACTTTAGAAGAGGCATTAGCTTATAAAAAGTATATTTTAGGTGTTGGACTTGATTCTTCTGAAATAGGAAACCCACCTTCAAAGTTTGAGCAAGTATTCAAAAAAGCAAAAGAACAAGGCTTTAGACTTGTAGCACACGCAGGAGAAGAAGGGGATGTTTCATATATTTTTGAAGCTTTAGATTTATTAGATATTCAAAGAATCGACCATGGAGTTCAATCAATCAAATCAGATTCTTTAATGAAAAGACTAAAAAAAGAGCAAATCCCCTTAACAGTTTGTCCAAACTCAAATATAGAGTTAAAAGTATTTGAAAACTATGCACAACATAATATAAAAGAGCTTTTAGATTATGGATTAAATGTGACAATAAACTCAGATGACCCTGCATATTTCAAAGGATATTTAAATCAAAACTTTATAAATTTATATGAAAATCTAGATTTAAGTAAAGATGATATTATTCAACTAGTAAAAAACTCTTTTAATTCATCATTTATAAGTGAAGATTTGAAAAAAGAATATATCAAAAGAGTAGAAGAAATAGTAAAATAAAAAGGACAAAGAAATGGAAGAAATCTTAAATTATATAAAAATAAATGAATTAATATCAACATCAGGTCAACCAAGTGTTGAACAATTTAAAGAAATTGCTCAAAATGATTTTGAAGTAGTAATAAACCTAGCTTTACATGATGCATCAAATGCAATTGAAAACGAAGACAAAATAGTAACAGACCTAGAAATGGCATATTTTCATATTCCAGTAGATTTTGATAATCCAAAACCATCAGATGTAAAACTATTTTTAAATACCTTACAAGCATTGGGTGCAAATAAAGTTTGGGTTCACTGTGCTTTAAATTATAGAGTAAGTGCTTTTATGTATATTTATCATAAATATGTACTTCAAACAGCTTTTGATGATATTAATATTTCACTATTTCAAGAGTGGCTGCCTGATACAAAATGGCAAGAAATTATAAAAATATCATTAGAAGAAATAAAAAAAGCATAATAACAATGATTATAAAGTATAAATAAAAGCTAGTCTTATTGTGATTTTTGATAATATTCCATAATGAAAAAAGTCAAGTACTTTACTTTATGATTGGAAAAATTTGAAAATAGAAACGAAAATACAAAAATTTGATGAGCCATTACACTTAGAAAGTGGACGGATATTAGAATCATATGAACTTGCATATGAAACATATGGTGAATTAAATGAAGACAAATCTAATGTAATTGTTATTTGTCATGCTCTTGCAGGTTCACATCATGCAGCAGGAAGATATGCTGATGAAGCCAAGCCTGGTTGGTGGGACAAATTTATAGGTGATGGAAAAGTTGTAGATACTACAAAGTATTTTGTAATTTGTTCAAATAATTTAGGAAGTACTTTTGGTTCTACAAATCCTTTAAGCATTGACCCAACGACTAAAAAAGAGTATAGGTTAAAGTTTCCAATTTTAACAATCTCTGATGTTGTAAAAGCGCAAACGAAACTTTATGAAAAACTAGGTATTAAAAAAGCAGTTGCTGTTATTGGCGGTTCTATGGGTGGAATGCAAGCACTTTGTTATGCAATAGAATTTCCAGAATTCACTAATACAGTAATAGCAATGGCAACAACTGCATATACAAGACCATGGGCAATTGCTATTAATAAAATCGCAATTGAAGCAATAAGACATGATCCAAGTTTTAAAAATGGACTCTATTCTAAAGAAGATTTACAAGCAAAAGGTTTGCCAGGTCTTGCAATTGGTAGAATGGCTGGATTAATTGCATATTTATCTCCTACATTATTTAATAATAAGTTTTCAAGAGAATACAGTAGAACCGATGGTTTATACGAATTATTTGGAAGATTTGAAGTTGAGAGATATTTAGAATATAATGCATATAGTTTTCCAAAAATATTTGACCCATTATCTTATCTTTATATTTGTAAAACTATGAATATTTTCGATGCAGGAAGAAATGAGGATAATTTAGAAGATGCTTTTGCTAAATTAAAATGTAATTTACATTTAATAGCATTTAAAGATGATATGTTATTTTTTCCTGAAGAAATGGAAGAGATAAGAGATATTATGATTAAATTAGGACGAAAAGACGAAGTTACATATAAGCTTATTGATAGTAAATCAGGTCATGATTCATTCTTAGTTGAAGTAGAAAAATTTGAAGATCATGTAAAAAAAATATTAAAAGGAAAATAATGAGTACAAAAATCGAGAAACTAGTTTTTGAAGATAAAATAATAGAAGCAAAACAGCTTTTAGAAAAACTATCAAACCCACAAATCACATTAAGTGATTCAATAGAAGTATATAAAACAGGAATCAAAGAGCTAGAAGAAGCTCAAAAACTGCTAGATGAAGCAAAACTAATTTTTACTACACAAGAAAAAAACTAAATCTTACAATCTGTAATATTTCTTAAAACAAAGAAAAAAATCTGATAGACTTTTCAATAATGTAAAGTCTAAGGATTTAAGATGAAAACAATTCAAGATTTAGAAGATATAAATAAACCTAGGGAAAAGTTATATAAAAGATACTTAGGCAAAAAACAAAAGCCTAGAATATCAAGCTCACGTGATGTATGAAGTGTTAATCCCCTATAAAGATAAACAACAAGAATACTTTTTAGCCCTATACTTAGATGGAGGAAATCATCTTGTAAATATAGAAGTAATAAGTATAGGAACACTAAATCAAAGCCTAGTTCATCCAAGAGAAGTGTTTTCTTATGCAATACAAATGCGATGTGCAAGTATAATAATCGCCCACAATCACTCAAGTGGAATACTAGAAGCTAGTTTGGCGGATATAAATGTAACAAAAAGATTACAAAAAGCAGGGAAGATTTTAGGTATTGAAATACTTGATCATGTGATATTTACAAGTGATGGTTTTTATTCTTTTAAAGAAGAGGGTATTTTATAAGTTGCATAAATATATTTTAATCAAAACTTGTAGAAGTAAAAACTTCTACAAGTATAATTTAGAAAATAACTAAAGGTTTAATCAAATCTTTTGGTTTTTCTTTCATAAGAAGAAGTGCTTCTTCAACACTATCTAAGCCTTCAAATCTATGAGTAATCAATTTTCCAGGGTGGATTCTTTTTGTTGTAATCATTCTTGCTAATTTTTCCATTCGTAAACGTCCACCTGGCATTAATCCACCATTTATTTGTTTGTGAGCCATTCCAAATCCCCATTCAACACGAGGTATTTTTATAAAGTCACCTTCACCTAGATAGTTTACATTTCCTATTTTACCACCTGGTTTAAGCATTTTAATCGCTTGTGCAAAAGTATCAACTGTCCCACCTGCTATAATAATTCTATCTACTAAACCAACTTTACTCATAACTTGTTCGGCAATATCACCATTATGATAATCAATAATATCAGTAGCACCAAACTCTTTTGCTAAGGCTACACAATTTGGTCTTGAACCAACTGCTAAAATTTCAGAAGCACCATGTAAAGCAGCACCAGCAACAGACATAAGTCCAACAGGTCCAATACCAATAACTACAACAATATCACCAAAATTAATATCAGCTAATTCAACCCCATGAAATCCAGTAGGAACCATATCAGAAAGCATACAAGCATCAGCTAAGTCCATACCCTCAGGAACTAAAGCAAGGTTCCCATCTGCATCATTTACATGAAAAAAATCAGCGAAAACACCATCTTTAAAGTTTGAAAATTTCCACCCACCAAGTGCCGTATTTGAGTGCATAGAGTATCCATCTTGAGCTGCAAGAGAATTCCAATCAGGAGTAATAGCAGGAACTAAAACTCTATCTCCAACTTTGAAATCTTTAACTTCTGAACCAATCTCTACAACTTCACCAACAGCTTCATGCCCTAAAATAAGTTCATGTCTATCACCTAAAGCTCCAGCCCAAACAGTATGAATATCTGAAGTACAAGGTGCAACAGCAATAGGACGACAAATTGCATCCATTGGACCACAACTAGGACGAACTTTGTCTACCCAACCAATCTTACCAATACCCATCATTGCTAAACCTCTCATCTTCACTCCTTTTAATAATTATTAATAAATAATTATATACCATAATAAATAATTTTAAGCTAAAAAAATAGACATTTTTTATACTAATCAGTAGAAAATAATTATTTTTTAATGCAAGTTATTTATAAACTTTTATTATAAAGAGATGTATGGTTTTGATTGTGAAAAGTTTGGAGAATAAAGCGATGAATGAAATACAAGATTTGAAAATGAACTTTTAGTTGCCCAACCAAAACCTAAATATAATTATGAATATAAAAGGAAATCAAAATGAAAACACAAACAACAATTAGAGTTGATGAAGAAAACTATTTTGAAGCAAAAGATATTTTAAAAAAATTAGGACTTTCTTACTCGCAAGCAATTTCAGTTTTTAATAATATGATTGTTTTAAATAATGGCTTACCATTTGATGTTAAAGTTCCTACAAAAGAAACACAAAAAGCTTTGAGTAAATTAGAAAAAAAAGGTAGATCTTATACTAATGTAGATGATTTATTTAAAGAACTGGATTCATAAGTGTTAAGCATATTTAGAACTAACAGTTTTAAAAAAGATTATAAAAAATTAAACTCCAAAGATAAAGAACTTTTAGAATTAGCACTTACAAGAGTTGGTTCGCACTCCTCTTTATTTACTTAATTTAAGTCAAAGTTTTTTTAACCTTATTTTGCTACTATTACAGAATAAAATAATAAAAATAAACTATACTTATTAACTAAGGATTATATTATGAACGAAGCACATGAATTTTTTAATAGACAGATAAAACTTTGGGGAGAGCAAACACAAGATTCTCTTGCGAATAAAAAAGTAGCGATTATTGGAAGTGGAGGGCTTGGTTGTTCCCTTGCTATTGCACTTGGAGCTTCTGGAATTGGTGAGTTTGCACTTGTTGATTTCGATGAAGTAGGGGTTCACAATATTCATAGACAAATTGGTTTTAAAGTTGGAGATGATGGCAAGTTTAAAGCTGATGTTTTAAAAGAACTAGTTGAGTCAAGATGCCCTTATACTAAAGTAACTTCTTATGTTGAGAGTTTTGAAGAATTTATAAAACGTGATTTAGAGTTTGACTTAGTGATTGATGGGACTGATAATCTTCCAACACGTGCTGCTATAAATGAATATTGTATAAAAAATAATCAACCGTGGATTTATGGATCAGTTGAAGAGTTTCACGGTCAAGTTTGTTTTTTTGAAAAAGCATCTTATGAAGCAGTTTTTCAAATCAATGATAGAAAACCAAATGGTATTGCTTGTCCAATTGTAATGCATATTGCGTCACTTCAAGCAAATCTAGCTATTAGATATTTAACTGGTTTACCTGTAAAAAAAGATATATTGTATTATCTAGCATTTGATAATGAAGGTGTTTTAGATACGAAAAGGTTCAATTTACCTACTTCTTAAACTCATAAAAAACAAGCACTATTTTTTGCTTGTTTTTTTATTGAAGTTTTTTATTTTTTCTTCATATAACTGAATTTTAAGCACTTTATAGATACAATCTCCAAATTTATAAAAATATATGTGGGGAATTTTTATGCCAAAAAGAGAAGATATAAAATCAATATTACTTATTGGTTCTGGACCAATTGTTATTGGTCAAGCGTGTGAGTTTGACTACTCAGGTACTCAAGCTACTAAAACACTAAAAGAACTAGGATACAGAGTTGTTTTAATTAATTCAAATCCAGCTACTATTATGACTGATCCAGAGTTTGCTGACAAAACTTATATAGAACCGATTACAGAAGATGTTGTTTCTAAGATTATTAAAAAAGAAAATATTGATGCAATACTTCCAACAATGGGTGGACAAACTGCATTAAATGTTGCAACATCTATGTATGATAAAGGTATGCTAGAAGGTATTCATTTTTTAGGAGCTCATCCTGATGCAATTAAAAAAGGTGAAGATAGACATCTTTTCAATGATGCAATGATAAAAATTGGTATGGATTTACCAAAAAGTGCAAATGCATATACTGTTGAAGAAGCAATGGTTGAAGCTAAAAAGATTGGTTTCCCAGTAATATCAAGAGCTTCATTTACCTTAGCTGGTGGTGGTTCTGGTGTTGCATATAATATGGAAGAATTCAAAGCTTTAGCAGAAGCAGGTATTGATGCTTCACCAATTAATGAAATAGAAATTATGGAGTCTATGCTAGGTTGGAAAGAATATGAAATGGAAGTTATCAGAGATAAAAAAGATAACTGTATTATCGTATGTTCTATTGAAAACTTAGACCCAATGGGTGTTCATACAGGTGATTCTACTACTATTGCACCTGCACTTACACTAACAGATAAAGAATACCAAGATATGAGAAATGCATCTTTTGCGATTCTTAGAGAAATTGGTGTTGATACTGGTGGTTCAAATGTACAATTTTCAATTTGTCCAAAAACTGGAAGAATGATTGTAATTGAAATGAATCCAAGAGTTTCTAGATCTTCTGCACTTGCATCTAAAGCAACTGGTTATCCTATTGCAAAAGTTGCAACACTTCTTGCTGTTGGATTTACTTTAGATGAAATTGAAAATGATATTACAGGTACAACAGCATCGTTTGAACCTGTTATTGATTATGTTGTTACAAAAATTCCTCGATTTACTTTTGAAAAATTCCCTAAAGCTGATTCAACATTAACAACAGGTATGAAATCTGTTGGTGAAGTTATGTCTATGGGAAGAACTTTTAATGAATCTATTCAAAAAGCACTTTGTTCACTTGAAACTGGTCTTGTAGGATTTGATGTTATTTCTACTGATTTAGAAAAAATCAAAAAAGAAATAAGAAGACCAAATTGTGAAAGATTACAATATTTAATGGACGGAATGAGACAAGGTTTATCAAATGAAGATATATTTGACCTTTGTAAAGTTGATCCATGGTTCTTAAGCAAATTTAGAGAAATGTATAATATTGAGAAATCAATGGATGTTTCTATTTTAGAAAATGAAGAAGCAATGAGAACTGCAAAAACAAATGGTTTCTCTGATCCTATGATTGCAAGACTTATTGGTAAAACAGAAGAAGATGTATATCAAGCTAGAAAAGCATTAGATGTAAACTTTGAATATAACGAAGTTGACACGTGTGCAGCTGAATTTAAAGCATTAACTCCTTATCTTTATTCAACTACAAATATTACAAAATTACCAAAAGTTGAAAAACCAGTATCAAGTGATAAAAAAGTTTTAATTATTGGTGGTGGTCCAAATAGAATTGGTCAAGGTATTGAGTTTGATTATTGTTGTGTACACGCATCATTTGCTTTAAATGAAATGGGTATTAAAACTATTATGTACAACTGTAACCCTGAAACTGTATCAACTGATTATGATACATCAGATATTTTATACTTTGAACCAATTGATTTTGAACACGTAAGATCTGTAATTGAAACTGAAAACCCAGATGGTGTTATTGTACATTTTGGTGGACAAACTCCATTAAAATTAGCAAATGCTTTAACTGCAATTGGTGCTAAAATTATAGGTACAACAGCTGAAGTAATTGATTTAGCAGAAGATAGAAAAAAATTCTCTAAATTTGTTGATAATATCGGATTATTACAACCTGAAAATGGAACAGCAGTAGAAGTAAATGAAGCAATAGAAATTGCAGAAAGAATTGGTTATCCAGTACTTGTAAGACCTTCATTTGTTCTTGGTGGAAGAGGAATGAGAATCGTTTACTCAACGTCAGAATTAAAACAATATATGGATGCAGCAGTTTCAGTATCAAATGATGCACCTGTTTTAATTGATAAATTCTTAGATAGAGCAATCGAACTTGATGTTGATTGTATTTGTGATGGAAAAGAAGTTTATATTGGTGGGATTATGCAACATATTGAAGAAGCAGGGGTTCACTCAGGTGATTCAGCTTGTTCTTTACCTCCAATTTCAATTTCACCTGAACTAATCAAAGAGTTAGAAACAAAAACAAAAGCAATGGCACTAGGACTTGGTGTTGTTGGTTTAATGAATACACAATATGCAATTCATAGAGGTGAAATTTATTTAATTGAAGTTAATCCAAGAGCTTCAAGAACAGTTCCATTTGTATCTAAAGCTACAGGTATGCCACTTGCAAAAGTTGCAACTAGAGTTATGTGGGGAGAAAGCCTAAGAAATGCACTTGATACATATAATTCTGAATTAATTTGGGAAGATAACGGTGTTTTAAAACCAATCTTAAAAGACCATTTTGCAGTTAAAGAAGCGGTATTCCCATTTAATAAACTTTCAGGTTCTGATATGATTTTAACACCTGAAATGAAATCAACTGGTGAAGTTATGGGTATCTCAGATTCTTTTGGTGAATCTTATGCAAAAGCACAAAGTGCTGCTAAAAATGATTTACCAACAGAAGGAAAAGTATTTATTTCATTATGTGATTTAGATAAAGAATTTGCAACAAAAATTGCTTCTGGCTTAATTGGTCAAGGATTCACAGTAGTAGCAACAGGTGGAACATATGAAATTATAAGTAAAGCAGGAATTGAGTGTGAAAAAGTACTTAAAATTTCTGAAGGAAGACCTAATATCACTGATTCAATTACAAATGGAGAAATCGCATTAGCTATTAATACATCTGATGGAAAAGAATCATCAAAAGATGATGGTAAAAATATCAGAAGATCTGTATTAAAAGAAAATGTTCCTTATGTGACAACAGCAGCAGCTGCACTTGCTTGTGTTGAAGCAATGACAGTATTAAGAAAAAAAGATGGATTAGGTGTTAAATCTATTCAAGAGTTCCTTAACGACTAAAAATAGTACTTATGGATTCTTCACTAGTTTATCTAGTTCAAACAGACACAACAGTAGGCTTTTCATCATCAAATGATGAAAAGCTTTCAAGTGTAAAACAAAGACCAAAATCAAAAAAGATACTTCATACTGTAGACTCTTTTAAGACCTTAAAGAAATATACAAGAATACCTAAAAAATTTAGAAAAGAAGTAAGAAAATCTACTTTAACAACATTTATTTATCCAAATCAAAAATCATTTAGAGTTATAAATAAGGATAAAGATTTTTATGATTTTATACATAAATTTGGGATTTTGTATTCAACTTCTGCTAATCAAACAGGAAAAAAATTTGAACATAATTTTGCAATTAATAATTCGGATATAATTGTAGAAAATAAAAATAATTTTTTTGAGTCTTCTGCTTCAATGATTATAAAGATTAATAAGAGAGTTAAAAGAGTTATTAGGTAGTCTCTTGATATTATTTTAACAGCTCTTTCATTTAAATAACAAAGTTTGGTAAGAAGTAATTAAGTTATTTAGTATTACTATACGTCTTTAATTTAGATAAAAGAGTTTAAAATGTTTACATACAGAAAAAATGAAATAAATCTTTTAGAAGAGGATTTTAATAAACCTAGTTCAAGTTTAACATTTATTTTCGGAAGAAGAAAAGTCGGAAAAACTTTTTTAATAAATGAATATATAAAAAATAAACAAGCGTTATATTTAACAGCTTTTGAAACTATGCCTTCTTTATTAATAAATAAATTAAAAGAATCAATAGATGAGTTTTTTAATATAAAGAATCTAGAAAAATTAGAATCATTAGAAAAATTAATTAATTATTTATCTAAAATAAAAATAGATGAGAAAATAATTATTGTTTTAGAAAATATTCAAGAACTTTTAAAAATTGATAAAACTTTTTTAATAAAATTTAGTAATTATTGGAATAACTACTTACAAAAAATGAATATCCAATTTATTATTACTTCTGCTGTTTTACCAAATAATTTTGATAACTTAAAAATTGCTAAAAAAGTTAATAATGTAATAAAGTTAAAATCACTGAATTTTAATATAATTAAACAATTATATCCTGAATTAAATCAAGAAGATACTATGTATGTTTATTCTGCTTTTGGGACTAATCCTAGATATCTTAGTTTATATAATACACAAAAAGATTTTCTTCAAAATATAGAAAATACTTTTTTAAATTTTGATAGTTTTTTATATAGTGAAGGAATGAATATAGTAAAAAAAGATTTAGGTGATGCTATTACTTATTGTTCTATTTTATATGCTATATCTATGGGTAATAACAAAATTGGGAATATTGCAAACTTTCTGAACTTGAAATCTTCATATCTTACTAGATATATGCAAAAACTTGTTGATTTAATGATTGTTGATAAGACTATTCCTATAAATGATAATCCATCAAAAAGTAAATTTGGTAGATATGAAATAGAAGATAATTTTTTAAGATTCTGGTTTCGTTATGTCTATATAAATATGAATAATATAAATTCAAATAACAGTCATAAATTACTTAAATATTTAAGCAAAGATTTTAATGAAAATTTTCTTTCTATTACATATAAAAAATATGTAATAGAAGTATTAGAAGAAAAATTTGAGAGTTTATTTAATTATACACCTAAAAAAACTGGTTCATGGTGGAATAATAAAGATTTAGAAATAGATTTTATAGGATATGATTCAAAAACCATAACCTTTATAGATTGTAAATGGAAAAAAGATAATAATATTGAAGATGATTATAATGATTTAAAGACTAAAGCAAAGAATTTTGATACACAATTAGAAAGAAAGTATATTATATTCATTGGAAAGTGAAATAAAAAGCTTAAAATCTTATAATTTAAGCAATTATAAACATAAAGTAAAATATAATCACTCTCTTAAAAATGACCCCGTCGTCTAGCGGCCAAGGACCTTAGGATTTCCTCCTAATGACAGAAGTTCAAATCTTCTCGGGGTCGCCAATATTTAATGATAATTACTCTAAAAGAAAAAGCTTTTTAAATTCTACTAAAAATTCATCACGACATCTAATTATTTCTTGTATAACCAATTGGGTATCTTTTTTAGATTGATCTCTATATTCCCCAATAATTGTAGCTACATTAGTATGTACTTTGATATGTAAGTCTTCTATTTTTTTAAAGTCTTCTTTTTTCATACGCTCTTTTTTTTCTTGATTATATAACCATATACCAAATCTACATTCTTTATAATTTAATTCAGGGGGCAATATACTTTCTTCTTTAATGTAAGATATAAGATCTTTAATCCAGATTTTGTGTTCAGTAATTGCATAAAGAATTGGTATATCATCT
Organism: Poseidonibacter antarcticus; assembly: GCF_003667345.1. Taxonomy (NCBI): domain Bacteria; kingdom Pseudomonadati; phylum Campylobacterota; class Epsilonproteobacteria; order Campylobacterales; family Arcobacteraceae; genus Poseidonibacter; species Poseidonibacter antarcticus. Next base: position 144,586 of record NZ_RCWF01000002.1, on the reverse strand, counting down.
CTAGAAAAAGGTTTTATATCTTTCCATTGAGAGTAAGGTATCCAATTTTTTATCCAGTATAGTAATTCCTCTTCAGGCATTGGTTTTGCAATAATATAACCCTGTGCTTCTTCACAGCCTAATCTCAACAACATTTTACCTTGTTCAATATTCTCAACACCTTCAGCAATTACTTCACGACGAAAGGCGCTAGATAAACTTATTATACCTTCTAAAATAGCCATATCATCTATATCATCAAGCATATCTCTAACAAAACTTTTATCAATTTTTAATTGCTTTGCGGGAAGACTTTTAAGATAAGATAATGAAGAATAACCAGTACCAAAATCATCGAGTAAAAAATCAATACCAATTTTATTACATTCTGTCATTATATAAGATATATGTTGTATATCTTCAAGAGCACTTGTTTCAAGTATTTCAAAAGTAAAATCTGATGTTTTAACATCTGGATAATTACTTAGTAAATCTTGAAGATTATTTATAAAATTATTTTCTTGTAATTTTAAAGGACTAATATTAATACTAACTATAATATTAATCTCCTGATTTTTCCATTTTTGGATTTGTTCTACAACATTTTTAATAACCCATGAATCTAATTTTATATAAAGTTTATGATTTTCAATAGAGGGCAAAAAGTCTGAAGGTGAGAGTATACCTTTTTGTGGGTGATTCCAACGAATTAATGCTTCGACTCCTAAAAATTTACCAGTACGCATATTTACTTTAGGTTGATAATAAATAATAAATTCATTATTATTTAAAGCATGTTCTATTGCATCAAGATTTTCGTTATAATTACGTAGATTTTTATCTTCTATTACATCAAAAATATGAAAACGGTTTTTACCTGCTACTTTGGCTTGATACATTGCATGATCTGCTTGACGTAGAAGTTGGTCTGCATCTATTGTATCATTTTGATTGAAGAAAGTTACTCCTATACTTGCAGAGACTTTCATAATGATATTCTTATAAGAAATAGGAGTTGATACAACATTTAAAATTCGGTTTAATAGTGGAATACAATCTTGTTTATTTTTTTGATCTTGTAAAACTATTGCAAACTCATCTCCTCCTAAACGTGCAATTGTATCAGATTCACGAAGAATTTCTCTAATTCTATTTGATATAACTTTAAGCAGAATATCTCCATTACTATGTCCATAAGTGTCATTAATCTCTTTAAATCCATCTAGATCTAAATAGATAATTGCCAAGAATGTTTTATTCCTTTTTGTATATAAAATTCCTTGATTAAGTCTATCTGATAAGAGTATTCGGTTAGGAAGGTTTGTAAGTGTATCAAAATGAGCCATATGTTCAAGACGTCTTTGCTGTTCTTTTAATAAAGTGATATCTTCTCCCGAACTTAAGACACCTATTATATTCTGATCTTCATCCTTAATATAAGAATTATGCCAAGCAACTAGATGTTTCTTTTGAGACTTTGTTAAAATATTATTTTCATAATATTCATTCCCTTCTATTTTACCAGCTATTAATTCTTTAAAAATGTGATAAACTTCTTGTATTCCTTCTGGTTGATCTATACACATTTCAAACCATTGCTGTCCTATTAGTTCTTCTGAAGTATAGCCTAGAAGTTCACATGCTTTTCGATTAACTAATTTAATGTGACCTTTTGTATCTAATGAAACAATAATTGATTCAACCGTATTAAGATAATGCTCAAAAAGGTTTCTCTCTTTTATGAGTTTTTGTTCAAGTTCCTTTCTATCTGTTATATCTCTTGAAAAGCCAACTGTACCAAAAACTTGATCATTAATACTAACGGGTGACTTATAAGTTTCTACCCATATTTCTTTTTCAGGCATTTTAATTGGTTCTTCTACAATTTTTGATTTTCCAGATAATAAAACTTCTTTATCATCCTTAGTATATAAATAAGCAAGTTCTTTTGTCCAAATATCATAATCTGTTTTACCTATGAGATCTTTTGTTTCATTATATCCACAAGCTTTTGCCATAGGTTTATTGATTGCTAAGAAATGACTTTGTTCATCTTTTAACCAAACCATAAAGGGAAAATTATCTAAAAGTGCACGTTGATAATGTTCTTTATATTCAAGTTCTTTTTGAATTTTTTTCATTGAAGTAATGTTTCTTGAAATACCCATAACTCTATTAATTTCCCCTTCTTTATTATATAAGGGAACCTTTGTTGTTTGTACTATTTCTTCATGACCATCATTGTTAAAATAAACTTTTTCTTCATTTATACAAGACTTACCAGTCTTGAGTACTTCTTTATCACTTATTTTATACAAATCTGCTAAGGATTTATCTATAAAATCATAATCAGTTTTTCCAATAATATCAGTTTCTTTAGCACCAAATAAATCTTCAAAACGATAATTACAAGTAAGATAAACCCCATTTGCATCTTTTACCCAAATAAGGTCTGGAATTACTTGGAAAATTGTCTTAAGAAAACTACGTTCATTTGAAAGTATAGATTCATTATGTTTTCTTTGTGCAATATTACTAAGTAGTTTACTGAAAATTTCTAGTATTGAGATTTCACTTGTAGTAAAAGTATGTATTCTTTTTACCATATCAAAGCCTACAAAACCTTTACATTCTAAATTTTCAAAGAGAGGGAAAGTAACAAGACTTTTTATTTTTTGAGGAATTAATATATCACGTAAAGTACCTTGTTCAAGTGCATCTACATTTTGAATTAAAATATATTCACCCTTAGCATGAACTTTAGACCAATGTAAAATAGAACTCATTGAAATATTTTGTAATTGTTTAATTTGAGGTAGAATTCCTTTCCCACACCATTCATAAGTATTTGTAGTAGTAAAGAGTTTATAATCATAATTAAAAATATATGCACGATCAGCACCTACAAAATTTGCCATTTTTTCTAATGCTTTATTAATATTATGATCAATTTTATCTAATGGCAAATTAATAAAATCTGTTGATAGTTCTAAAAGCATGTCTTTATATCGATCTTGATTATTAACTTTTTCTTCAAGCTTTTGATGAGTTTTTAGCTCACGCATTAAGTGTAAAGTATTAGTAGAAAGAATATTATATATAGATAATATAATATCAATAAGTAAACGAGTTGAACCAGTCATCTTTACTTCTGCTAATTGTTTTGCTTCATTCAAGGGAAGGCCATCTTTTAAAGCAAAAATTAAATATGCCATATATCGATCAGTTTCTAAAATATGAGAAGCTAACCAACGTGCTAAAAATCCTAATGCTTCTTCTGCAAGTTCAATTAAAGGTCTTGTATTTTGTTCTTCTTTTAATTTTACTACAGTGTCAATAAATTGTTGGTGTATAGCTTGATGATTATTGTCAAGAGGATCATTAGGTAAATATTTATGCCATATAGCTTCTTCAGTTTTAAAATGATAGAGAGTATATTCTGTTAATTCATCAAATATAATGTTTAAATCATTTTCGTTTGAATTGCAAGCAATATGACTTGCTAATGAATTTAGAATTTTCACTAATTTCTTGTGTTGTTTATCAACAATACTAAGTCCAGTATTAAAATGCTCATTCCAAGGGAAAATGTCGACAGTATTCAAATGAATTTCCTTATACTTATAAACTAAATATAACTAGTAAAAAGTTTAGGCAGTTTTATAAATTATTAATAAATTATATTATGCCACAATAAAATGATTAATACTACTATTTTTTTAATTACAAAATAATATTTTTGTTATTGATATACTCAAAAAGTAATAAAATTAAAGTTAATTCAAATTTTTGAATCTTTTTTAATTGACTATATGAATAGTTATGATAATGTTAGTATCGAGGTTGAATATTATCATAAACGAATGGTTATTGTATAAACTTTGATAAATATCTTTCTTTTAATAATCTTAAAACATTATTTATAAAACTATAAAAAAGAGTAGCCTAATTAATAAACTAGATTAGGAAAATAAAATTTGTCGCTCGCAAAATTTTAGTTGAAGTAAGTCAATATTAACAAAATGATGCAAGTGAAGTTGCAGAGAGAAAAAATGAAAAATCAACATGTAAATGTTAAATCGGCTGGAGGATGGGGCGCATTATTGTCTTCTGGAAAGTTTTTAATGAGAGAAGACTTTTTTAAAGGTTCTAAAACATTATTTAATTTAAACCAAACAAGAGGATTTGATTGTCCAGGTTGTGCTTGGCCTGATCCAAAACCTAATGAACGATCAATGACAGAATTTTGTGAGAATGGTGTTAAAGCAATAGCTTTTGAAACAACGAATAAAAGAGCTTCAAAAGAGTTCTTTTCTGCTAATACAGTTTCCCAATTAAATAAACTCGATGTATATACTATAACAAATAAAGGTCGTTTAACTGAACCTTTTTATTATAATAAACAAAATGATAAATATGAGGCCATATCATGGGAAGATGCATTCTCAGTAGTTTCAAAACATTTGAAAAATTTAGATAAGCCTGATGATGCAATATTTTATACATCAGGAAGAACAAGTAATGAAGCAGCTTTTTTATATCAATTAATGGGAAGAATGCTTGGAACAAATAATTTTCCTGATTGTTCGAATATGTGTCATGAAAGCTCTGGTGTAGGTATGATTGAATCAATTGGAGTTGGAAAAGGTACAGTATCTTTAGAAGATTTTGATAAAGCGGAATTAATAATGCTTTTTGGACAAAATCCAGGAACGAATCATCCAAGAATGCTAAGTGAATTACAAAAAGCAGCAAAAAGGGGAGCTAAAATAGTTTCGATTAATCCTTTAAAAGAGGCTGGATTAGTATCTTTTGTTCATCCCCAAAATATTAGCCAAATGATTACAAATAATCCTACGCCAATTAGTACGCACTATTATCAAGTAAGAATGGGTAGTGATATGGCTTTGATTCAAGCAATTGTAAAATATATACTTGAAAATCATTCTGATAGCATAGATGAAGATTTTATTAAAACACATACTTCTGGATTTGAAGAATATAAAAAAACAATTCTAGCAAAACAATGGGATCCTTTACTTGCTGAAACATCTTTAAGTAAAGAAGATATTATTGAAATTAGTGAACTTTATATATCTTCAGAAAAAACAATATGTTGTTGGGCAATGGGATTAACACAACACGAGCATGGTGTTGCAACTATTGAAGAAGTCATAAATTTATTATTAATCAAAGGTAATATTGGGAAAGAAGGAGCAGGGGCATGTCCTGTTAGAGGGCATAGTAATGTTCAAGGAGATAGAACTGTTGGGATTAGTGAAGCACCCAAAGAAGAGTTTTTAAAGAAAATTGATAGTGTGTTTAACTTTAAAAGTCCACGAAGTCATGGGGTAGATGTAGTTCATGCAATTAAAGTAATGCATAAAGAAAAAAATAAAGTATTTATAGGTCTTGGTGGAAATTTTGCAGATGCAGCACCTGATACAAGATTTACATATGAAGCTTTAAGAGCTTGTTCTTTAACTGTTCATATTTCAACTCATTTAAATAAGAGTCATTTAATTTGTGGAAAAGAAGCTTTAATTTTACCTTGTTTAGGAAGAACAGAATTAGATATTCAACAAAATGGTGTTCAATGTTTAACTGTTGAAGATTCAATGAGTATGGTTCACTCTTCAAAAGGAAGAAATAAGCCAGCTTCTTTATATTTAAAATCTGAACCTGCTATTATTGCAGGAATTGCTAATGCAACTTTAGGAAATGAAAAAGTAGATTTTTTAGATTTAATTAGTGATTATAGTAAAATTAGAGAAAAGATTGAGGAAGTTTTACCTTCATTTATTTCTTATAATGATTCAATTGAAAATAAAAATGGTCTTGAATTATATAATAATGCAAAGAATAAAATTTGGGAAACAGCAACAAAAAAAGCAAACTTCATTATAAATAAAACACCTAATCTTATTTTAAAACAAAAGCATCTTGCTTTAATGACAATTAGATCCCATGATCAGTTTAATACTACAGTTTATGATACAAATGATAGATATAGAGGAATAACAAATAAAAGAAGAATTATCTTTTTAAATGAAATAGATATTAATAAACTTGGTTTTAAAAATGGAGATATAGTAGATATTAAATCTCATAGTAAAGATGGAATAAAAAGAGAGGTCTTAAACTTTGAAGTAGTATCTTATGATATTAAGCAAGGATGTGCTGCAGCATATTTCCCTGAAGCTACTCCTTTAGTTTCTCTTAATGATTTTGATAATAAAAGTTTTACACCGTCATATAAATTTATTGATATAACTTTAGAAAGAGTAATTATTTAATAAATTAACTTAATCTAATCCCAATTGTATAATATATATCCATATTATTTTATCCATAGCTTTTATAAAAGCTATATAATTAATAAATAACAATTGGGAGAAATCAATGAAATATATTTATATACTAAAAACTGGAGAAACTTTTGATACAACAAAAGAGAAATTTGGTGATTTTGATGCATGGGTAATAAACTTTTTAGGTAAAACAGATAAAAATATTAAAATTATTCATATTCTTAAAAATCAGAAATTACCAAGTTTACAAAGTGCTGCTGCTTTTATAATAACTGGCTCACATTCAATGGTAAGTGAAGAGTTAAATTGGAGTGTTGAACTTGAAAAATATATAAGAAAGATAGCTTCAAAAAAAATCCCTCTTCTTGGTATATGTTACGGTCATCAACTTATAGCAAAGGCTTTGGGTGGTAAAAGTGATTTTAACAAAAAAGGAAAAGAAATAGGAAGAGTTAAAATTAAAAGAACAATAAATTCTTCAAACGATCCCTTATTTAAAGGTTTTCCAAGACAATTTTATGCTTTTGAAACACATTATCAAAGTGCTGTAAAATTACCTTCAAAAGCAGTTGTTTTAGCTTCTAATTATAAAGAACAACACCAAGCTGTAAGATTTACTAAATATATTTGGGGTGTTCAATTTCATCCTGAGTTTAATGTAAATATTATGAAAGAGTATATTATAAATCAAGAAGATGAATTAATAAAATCAGGTATTAGTTTGAAAAAGCTACTTGGAAAAGTAGATAAGTGTGATATAAGTAATAAAATATTGAGTAATTTCATGGATATAGTACAAGATAGAAATATAGAAACAAGAAAGAAAAGTTGTTTATTTATAGATGATTTAGCTTCATAAATTTTTAAGTAATATTTTCCTATTTCACGATAAATTAATTTTAAATGATTATGAAATAGGAGAAAATTTAGGTTTAATTTAAGAAGGAGTAATGGGAATATTTATACTAAACTTTACTCCAGTATATTTAATATTATCATAAGAGAAAGTCTTATTTTCTACTTTAAACTCTGCATTTAAAAGCTTTGTTAGAATATTTTTACTCATATATAAACCTATTCCTGTACCTTCAGAATCTTTTTTTGTAGTAAAATATGGATCAAAGATTTTGTCTATAATATCTTTGTTTATACCTTTTGCATTATCTTTAATTTCAAGGATTAAAGAATTTTCTTTTTTATATGTTTTTATAAAAATCAATCTTCTTTGTTTATATTTAATTAGTTCATCTCTTGCATTATTTAAGATATTTATTAACACTTGTATAATTTCATTTTCTAAAGAGATAATTTCAATATTTTCAATATCTTTTATAATTTCGATATTTTGAGTTTTATATTTTGGAAGTAAAAGTTTTAATGTTTTCTCAATAGTAGATGAAATAATAAATTCAGAATAATTATTTTTATCTGGATTAAAAAAGTTTCTAAAATCATCTATTGTTTGAGCTAAATATTGTGCTGAATTATTTATTGAATCTAAGGATGAGAATAAGCTTTCATCAGATAAACAATTCATTTGCTTTTGAAGCTTTGTTCCAGTTGCAGCAACAGTGATTGTTGATAAGGGTTGTTTCCATTGATGGGCAATATTAGCAATCATCTCACCCATTGTTGCCATTTTGCTTTGTTGGTATAATAGTACTTCTTTTCTTTTATTATCTTCTTTAAGAGCTTCTTTTTCAGTAATATCTGTAACAAAAACAATAATATTTCGAACTTCTCCATTTTTATCAAAAATAGGAATATTAGAGAAATTGATAAGTTTTATTCCATCTTTTGATTTATATTTTCCAAGAATATCTGCTATAGTCTTTTTAGATTTTATAGTTTCAAGATCACATTTGTAATATTCTTTATAAAAATCTGGAAAAATATTTTTTGAAGGTTTATTTCTTAAATCTTCTGTACTTAGATTAAGAGAATCCGCCATATTCTTATTTGCTCTGATAATATTGTCTTTAGTATCTTTATAAATAACATTTATAGGTAAGTTATCAAAAATAAGATTTAATTCTTCCATCATTGTTTCAAATTTTGTAGTTTCATTTTCTAAAAGTTTTTGTTTATATGAAAGAAAAATTCTTTTTAGAAATCTTGATACAAATAGTGATGGTATTAAAAATATTAATGTAATAATTAAAGTTGATATTCTTATAATCATTAAATTTTTTTGATAATCTTCTTCTAATTCTTTTTGTTTTTGAATAATCATAGAATTTAAATTATTATAATCAAATCCAGTTCCAATTACCCAATTATAATCATTGATTTTTTCTAAATAAGATATCTTATTATATCTTTTCTCTTCATTTTCAAATGTGTATTCTAAATATGTAGATTTTTTCTTAGAATTTATAAAATTTGTATATGATTTTAAAAATATATTATTTTTATCTAAATGACTAATATTAGAAAAGTTTAATTCTGATAATAATAAATTACCTTTTTCATCTATTACAAAAACATTATTTTTATCTTTGTATTCTATAGTTTTTATATTATCTAAGACTTCTTTTTTAACTTTATTTTGAAAGTTTTGTTTATATTCTCCTATACCAATAAACCAATTGTAAGGATTGAACTTTTTTATAAATCCTATTTTTTGATATTCTTTTAAAGTATCATTAGGTTTATTAAACATCCATGTTTGGAATCCTTCTGCTTTTTTACTTTTTGCTATGTTTATAGATTCTTGAATAATAAATTTTTTATGTAAATCTTGAAGATTATAAAAGTTTTTTCCTTCCCGTTCAGGTTTTACTGGATGAAAAATATTTGTTCCATTTAAATCGTATATGAAAAAATAACTTCTTCCATCATTAAATCTAATATTTTTTAATGCAGATTTTATTATTTGAGTGATTTCTTCTTTTGATTTTATATTTTTAAAGTCATTATATATTGTTGTCATTACATTATGAGCATTATATGATTGACCTTTAATTTCTTTTTTTAATGAGTTAATAGATTCTAATTTTTTATTATTTATATATTTATGTACATTATTTATATTAGTTTTACTTATATCTTTATTTAATTTAATATAATTTTTTCTAATCTCTTCTTTGTCTTTTTTTAAATTTTTAGTATGATCAATAGAAATATAAAAGTTAACTAGTAGTGCTATTACTACTACAAATATAGATGGAGTATATTTCACAATATTTAGTATAAAGTTTTCATCTGATAGTTTTCTCAAAATATTCCTTCAGAAATTTAAATATAAGCTCTTATAATAATAACATTATTTTATTAAAATTAAAGAGTGATTTGCAAAGGATTAAGATAGTATTTTGTTACAATGAAATTAATGAAAAACAAATTTCCTTAAAATACTCAAAAAAAAACTATTACATATTTAATAGATTGTTCAAGTATTTTAAAAGAAAATTGATTATGTATTTATAAATAGTTTAGATTATTTTCTTAAATAATCTAAACTATATTTTCCAGCACCTTGTAATAAAATACTTAATGATCCTAAAAGATATAACATTTGAAGTTCAATAGCCCATGCTCCTTGATCTGTTCTTGTAAAAATATCGTTTAGATGTGCAAGTCCAATTGCTGTAGCCATTGTTCCAATAATCAATACTGCTGCTATTCTAACTTTAAAACCAATTATTAGCATTAGTGGAGCTATTACTTCACCTAAATATGCACCGTAAGCTATAAATGATGGTAATCCTGAATTTGCAAACATCCCTTCTAAACCTGAAACACCATGTGATATTTTTCCAAGACCATGAAATAACATTAAAAAACCTATTGTGAGTCTTAATATAAGTTTTGCACTATTGTCATAATTGCAACTTGTATTTATTTTTTCCATTTTTATCCTTAAAAATTTTATTTGAAAGAATATTATCATATTCAATTTAACCTATAATTAAAATTATTATTTAGAATAAAATTAATAATTAATTTATAATTGTAAGAGTATAATAATTCTAATAAAAATTATTATTTTTGGGGTTTCTTATGAAAGATAAAGATTTAGATATCTTAACAGGATTGAGTGAAGAAGAAGTTCAAAAAAGAATTAAAAAATATGGTTATAACGAATTAAATGAAAAACAAGTTAATTGGCTAAATCGACTTTTTAAAAGATTTTGGGGACCAATTCCTTGGATGATAGAAATTGCAGCTATTCTTTCTGCTGTTGCACAAAGGTGGGAAGATTTTTCAGTTATTATACTGATGCTTTTTATAAATGCTTTTGTAGATTTTTATCAAGAATCAAAAGCACTTAATGCAATAGCTGTTTTAAAGAAGAAACTTGCAAGAGAAGCATTAGTTCTAAGAGATGGAAAGTGGAAAACTATTAATTCAAAAGAAGTTGTTCCTGATGATATTATCAAAATAAAAATTGGTGATGTAGTTGCTGCTGATTGTATTCTCTTAGGTGGTGAAGATTTTATTCAAGTGGATCAATCGGCATTAACAGGTGAATCCTTACCTGTAAATAAACAAATAAATGAAAGCTTATATGCAAATGCAATTATAAAACAAGGTGAAATGATTGCAAAAGTAACTGCAACTGGATTAAATACATACTTTGGTAAAACAGTTGGTTTAGTTGCAAAAGCTGAAAAACAAGAACATGGTCACTTTCAATCAATGGTTATAAAAGTTGGGAATTATTTAATCATTATGACACTTTTTTTAATCGGTATTATTATTTGGCATGGTATAAATAGTAATGAACCTCTTTTAGAATTATTGATTTTTGCACTTATTTTAACAATCTCAGCAATTCCTGTTGCAATGCCTGCTGTTCTAACTGTTACAATGGCATTGGGAGCTAGAGTTTTAGCTACAAAACAAGCTATTGTTACAAAACTTTCAGCTATTGAAGAAGCAGCTGGAATGGATATTCTTTGTTCTGATAAAACAGGAACACTTACACAAAATAAAATGAGTTTGGCAGAACCATATTTAGTAAGAAATTATACAATTGATGAATTAATGCTTTATGGTGCATATGCTAGTAAAAAAGAGAATAAAGACCCAATTGAAAAACCAATTTTTGAATATATAAGTGATAATAAATTAGAAGAAAAACTAAATGAAATCAAAATAACAAAATTTATATCTTTTGATCCTATACATAAGAAAACTGAAGCAATTTTCAACAATGAAGTAAGTTATATAAAAGGTGCACCTCAAATTATTATTGAATTATGTGATGAAAATTTAAATGAAAAGAAATCAGATTATGCACAAGTAGAAAACTTTGCAAAAAAAGGTTTTAGAACATTAGGTGTGGCATACAAACAAAAAGATGAGAATAAATATCATTTTGTAGGATTAATTGCACTTTATGATTTGCCAAGAATGGATTCTAAACAAGCTATAACAGAAGCAAATAAAAAAGGTGTATCAGTAAAAATGATAACAGGCGATAATATTGCTGTAGCTAAATATATTTCTAATATACTTCAAATTGGTGATGATATAGAGGATATCAAAGAATTAAAAGGACAAAATCAAAAAGAGTATATATATCTCTCAGAAATATTATCACGTTCAATAGTTAAAACATTAAATACAAGTAGTACAGATAAAGAAATAGATGAAAGTGTTGAAAAAATAGTTAATGAAGTACAAAAAGAATTAAATAATAAACCTATTCCTATAGGTAATGTAAAAAAACATGAATCAGAAATAGTTAGGATAATAGAAAACGCAAATGGCTTTGCACAAGTTCTTCCTGAAGATAAATATTTTATTGTTGATGAATTACAAAAAGCAGATCATATTGTAGGAATGACAGGTGATGGGGTAAATGATGCTCCTGCACTTAAAAAAGCTGATTGTGGTATTGCTGTTAGTGGTGCAACAGATGCTGCACGAGCTGCTGCTGATATTGTGCTTATGGCACCAGGGCTTACAGTAATAGTTGATGCAATTGAACAAGCAAGAATTGTATTTGAGAGAATGAAAAGTTATGTCGTTTATAGAATAGCTGAAACTGTTAGAATACTTATGTTTATGACACTTTCAATAGTATTGTTTGATTTCTATCCTATTACTGCAATAATGATTATTATACTAGCTCTTTTAAATGATATTCCAATTATGGCAATAGCTTATGATAATACAAAAGTTGAAGAAAAACCCGTAAGATGGGATATGAAAAATGTATTTATTTTATCAACTTGGTTGGGAATTGCAGGAGTATTAAGCTCCTTTGCTATTTTTTATATAGTTATGATTTATTTAAAAGCCAATCCTCAAAGTGCTTTTTTACCAGAACTTCCAATGTGGGTGGATATAAATGATGAAAAATCATTTTTAGGTTTTGTACAAACTTTATTTTTTGTAAAATTAATTATTGCAGGGCATTATACTATTTTTAATACAAGAATAGCAGATTGGTTTTTTAAAAAACCTCATCCCTCATGGCAATTATTTTTTGCATCTTTTATAACAGCATTATTAGGAACAGCTCTTGGTTTATATAGTTTTGATTTACTTCCTAGAATTAACTGGCAATGGGCATTATTCTTATGGGTTTATGTAAGTATTTGGTTTGTATTTAATGATATTATTAAAATGGCAGTTATAAAATATAATAAAAAAAGAAGTTTAAAATGAGTTTAAATATTGATTTAGTACATTTCTTAGTTGTAATAGTATTTAGTTTCTTAATTGGACTAGAAGTGAAGTCATATAGAAGAGAGTTTTCCAAAATAGATAGTAATAATTATTTCTTTGGTGATGTTAGAACATATACATTTATAGGAATACTAGGTTTTATTTTATTTAAAATAGATTCTTCAATGTTGTATTTGTTTGGTTTCTTAGCTCTTACAGGTTTGTATGCGATTTTATATAACAAAAATCTATTAGAAAATAAACGAAGTATTTTATTGTTTATTGTTATGTTATTAGTTTATACATTCGGAGCGCTTATACAAACACAAGCGCTGTGGATGAGTGCTCTTTTATATGTGAGTATTGTATTTATTTTAAATTCAAATGTTAATATGAATAAATTTTTTAAAGATATTAATATCACAGAATTTGAAACACTTGGTAAAATGATACTTCTTTCCGCTGTAATCTTGCCACTTTTACCTGATACAAAAGTTATTCCATATATACCAATGTCACCTTTTAAAATATGGCTTACCGTTGTTGTTATTTCTGGAATTAGTTATGGTGGATATATTTTACAAAAATACATTTTTCCATCAAAAGGTTACTATCTAACAGGAATATTTGGAGGTTTATACTCTTCAACTGCAACAACAGTAGTTTTAGCAAGAAAAGCTAAGCAAATTGGAAGTTCTAATATCTTAGATGCTGCAATTATATCTGCAACATCAGTTATGTATTTGCGTTTAATAGTTGTATCATTGATATTTAATTTTAATATTGGTAAAGAGTTAATACTTCCTTTTATTTGTTTATCATTATCTGGATTTATAATCTCATTTTTATTTCTTAGAAACCAAAAAGAAAATAATCAACCCTTAGATATAGTAGATGCAAATCCATTAGAGCTAAAAACTGCATTTTTATTTGCAAGTTTATTTGTTACTATGATAATACTTACTAATTTTGTTACAAAAAACTATGGATCATCAGGTTTAGAAGTTTTATCTTTTGTAGTAGGTTTTACAGATATTGATCCTTTTATATTATCAATCTTAACTGGAAAATTTAGTATTAGTGATATTCAAATCATTACCGCGATTATGATAGCAGCAGGAAGCAATAATCTTTTAAAAGCTATCTATATTTTATGGTTTGGTGGAGTAAAGAACTTATATAAATCAGCTATAGGAATCTGTATCTTTGGTATAATGACTATTATACTAGGTTTGTATTATGAAATTTTTTTATAAGGTAAGGTAATGGATATATATTTTGCAATTTTAAACTTCACTCTTTCAGGAGCTATTGGTTTTATAGGTATTCTTACTTTACGACAATCAAGTACATCAAATGAAGTTTTATTTGCAGCTTTACCATTACTCTTTGCATTACACCAATTTACAGAAGGTTTTGTATGGCTTGGAGTTGGTGGATATATAGAAGCACGTGCTTTAGAACTTGCTTCTGGGATATTTATTTATTATGCACAAGGTTTACTTCCTTTTATTATTCCTTTATCTATTTATTTAATAGAAAAAGATTCAAAAAGAAAGAAATTATTAGCCATTCTTTCAACTCTTGGTTTGTTCTTGGCAATTTATACTATGTATGGTTTTTATCAAAGTCCTAGTAGTGTAGAAGTAGTAAACAATACTCTTTATTATAGCCATCCATGGACAGAAAATATATATGATGCATCTATTTATATTCTTACTACATGTGGATCATTAATGTTAAGTACTAGTATTTCAGTACAAATTTTTGGTTTATTAAACTTTATTGGATTGGTTATTATCTTTTTATTAAGACCTTATGGATTTACTTCTTTATGGTGTTTTTATGCTGCTGTAATTAGTACACTTTTATATTTTTACTTTTCAGAACGACGTATAAAATTTTTATTAGATATAAAAGAAAAGAAAAATGAGTTTAGTAATAAATTAGAAAAAGAATTAAATACATTAAATAAAAGAAGAATCTCTATTTTAAAAAGAGTTAAAAATAGCTAATTTTATTATTATATTATTTTAATATTAAGAGGGTAAACTTCTATTAAATATATTATTGGATTTAAATGAAGATATTACACACATCAGATTGGCATATAGGTCAAAAGTTTATGGGAAAAAGCAGGGAAGAAGAGCATAAGGCTTTTTTATCTTGGCTTTATGAGATAATTAAAAAAGAAAATATTGATGTACTTATTGTAGCAGGTGATATATTTGATACAGGAAATCCACCAAATTATGCTTTGGAGCTTTATTATAACTTTTTAAAAGAGTTATTTTCTATAAAAAACTTATATGTAATCATAACAGCAGGAAATCACGACTCTATTTCTACACTAAAAGCTTCAAAGCAATTACTTGAATATATGAATGTACACGTAATAACTTCAGGTGAAGAAAATGAAAATGAACTAATACCTATATACAAAGAAGACAAACTTCAAGGCGTGGTTTGTGCTGTTCCATTTTTACGAGATAGTGTAGTTCGTAAAGCAATAAGCGGTCAAACTATCTCACAAAAGGAATCTTCACTAAATGATGGAATAAAACAACACTATATAAATGTATATAAAAAAGCAATAACACTTACAAAAGAAAATAATCTTCCAATAATTGCAACAGGACATCTTACAACAGTAGGAAGTCGTACAAGTGAAAGTGAAAGAGATATTTATATAGGTGGAACTCTTGATATTGGAAGTGATTTTTTAGGAAAGTATTTTGATTATGTTGCTTTAGGGCATTTACATATAAATCAATCAGTTGGATGTAACCAAGTGAGATATAGCGGTTCGCCAATTCCTTTAAGTTTTTCAGAAGCAAATCAAAGAAAAAGAGTCAATATCGTTGAGTTTTTAAATACAGAAGACAAAACTAAAATAGAAGTAAAAGAAATAGAAATACCACAATATAGAAAACTACAAGTCCTAAAAGGCAATCTTGAATCAGTAAAAAATGAATTAAAACAAATAGAAGATAAAACAACATGGTGTGAAATACATCTAAAAGATGAAAACCCAATGTTTGCAAATCAAGCTCTAAGAGAATATGCCCAAGAACAAGAACTAATTATTTTAGCAATCAAAATAGATAAAAGTGAGCAGAAGCTAGAAGCAAAAGAGTTAAAAGTAACAAGCTTAGATGAGCTAGTACCTCAAGATGTATTTAAAAGAAGATTAGAAATAGAAGAACTAGAAGATATAAAGTTTGTAGATGAGTTAAATCTAAACTTTAGAAAAGTAGTAGAAAAGGTGCAAGTTAAATGAAAATATTAAAAGTAAAATCATTAAATATAAACTCATTAAAAGGTGAGTTTGAAATAGACTTTAGAGAATTTTTAAACGATAATTCACTCTTTGCAATCACAGGACCAACGGGTGCTGGTAAAAGTACAATACTTGATGTTATTACTTGTGCATTGTATGGAAAAACACCAAGACTTACAAATCCACCAAATGATTTAATGTCAAGACATACAGGTGAATGCCTTTGTGAAGTAGAGTTTGAAATCAAAGGAATTATATATCGTTCTTCTTGGAGCCAAAAAAGAGCTAGAAAAAATGCAAATGGTAAGTTTCAAACAGCAAAAATGGAATTATCAAATGTAGGCACTTCAAAAGTTATAAAATCAAGTTTAAGAGATGTACCAAAATACATTGAAGAGTTATCAGGTTTAGACTTTGACAGGTTTATACAATCTATGATGTTAGCCCAAGGAAGCTTTGATGCGTTTTTAAAAGCAAAAGAAGCAGATAGGTCAAGCTTACTAGAAAAAATCACTGGAACACAAATCTATGCAAAAATATCAAAAGAGATATATGATACATACTCAGTATCAAAAAATGAAATAGATTCAGATAAAAAGATACTAGACTCAACACAACTCCTAGAAAAAGAAGAAGTTGAGCAAAAAACAAAAGACCTAGAAGAAAAGAAAGAGCTAAAGAAACAATACGATAAAAAAGAAAAAGAACTAAACGATAGTAAAATATACTTAGAAACACTAGCCAAACTAGAATCAGACAATATAAAATATACACAACTTTTTGAAGATATATCAAAAGAAAAAGAAGATAAAAAAGAAGAATACCAAAAATTAGACCTAGCAAACAAAGCTTTAAATATAGAATCCCTATATACAAGACAAAACACATTAGAATCTGATATACAAAAAGACAAACAAAGACTAGTTAAATTAAAAGATGAACTAGAGCAAGTAGAAGAAAAACTAATATTAACTACTACACAATACAGTATAAGCCAAATACAAACAAGTAAAGCCAAAGTTACACACGATGAGCAAACAAAAAAGATAAAAGAAGTTAGAACACTACAAACACAAATAAAAGAGAAGCAAAAAAGCTGCGAAGTCTTAAGTAGCTATATACAAAGTAAAGAACAAGAACAAGGGAAGATTCAAAAAGAGTTAGAATCTATACATAGTGAGTATACAAGTATAAACAAAAAAGAAGAAGAGCTAAGGGCGTATATACAAACAAATAGCAAAGATGAAAAGCTAATAGAGTTATTGCCCCTAATAAACAAAAGCATAGAGCAGTATAGCTTATATACAAATACACTAAATGAAATATACCAAACAAAAGAAAAAGCTCTAAATGAGCAAAAAGAGCAAAAAAGCATAGTTGAGGTATTAAATAAGCAAACAAAAGAGCTAAAAGCTATATATGAGAATATAAACAAAGAGTATATACAAATAGAATCAAACTTTACAAATGACAATATACAAGAAGATGCTTTACGAGAAGAGATAAAAGCAAAAGAGGCATTAGAAAGTATATACAAAGAGTATTGTGAAAATAAAAAGACAATAACAAAGCAAAATGATATAAAAAAACAGTATATAAAAGATCAAAGCCTAATAACAAAGAATATACAAACAAAACAATCTTTAGTAAATGAGCTAAAAGTACATATACAAACACTAAGACAAATGAGAGATAAAGAACTTCTAATCAAAAGCTATGAAGAAGATAGAAAAAGACTAAAGCAGGGCGAGGAATGTTATCTATGTGGTTCAACAACTCATCCTTATATAAATAATATAGAAAATCACACTACAGTAGATACAGATAAAACAACAAATCAAATAGAGCAAAAAGAACAAGAACAAACAAAAGAAGAAAATGAACTAAAAAAACAAAATGATAGTCTAATCCTTCTAAATTCAAAACTAGAAAACACAAAGCAAGAAATAGAAAAACTAGAAGAGAATCAAAAATCACTATATACAAGAATAGAAAAAGAGCATATAGACATTGTAAATGAAAATGAAGAGAATACAAAGCAAAATATACAAGAAGAACTAAATAGTTTAAATACAAAACTATCTAATATCAAACAAAGAAGAGAAAAAAAAGAAAAACTACTAAAACAAAAAGATGAAGCAAATAATAAATATAGCAAATCATATACAGAATTTGACCAAAAAGAAAAAGAACTAACAAAAATTCAAAATGATATAACACAGTTAGAAAAAGATGAACAAAAATATACAAAAGACCTAGAAACAATAGAGACAGAACTAAAAGAACAATATAAACAATACAATATAGAGTTTAATAATAAAACATATAAAGAAAACTATGAAGTACTAAACAATAAAAAAGAGACATATATCTCAAAACAAAAACAAAACAAAGAGTGTGAGCTAGAAAAGAATCAAAAAGCCCTACAAATAAAAGAACTAGAAACAAAACTAACAGATATAAAAACTACAGTAAAAACACAAAAAGAAACTGAAGCTAAATATGAAGAGTTCATAAAAGAGCAAAAAGAAAAAAGTACAAGTATTTTAAATATAGCAGATATAGACATATATGAAATAGAACTTAATACAAATTATCAAAATATACAAGAAAAAGAAAAAAACCTAAAAAATGAGTTAACAAAACTTCAAACAACACAAGAACAACAAGAACAACAAAAAAACCAACTTCAAACAAATATAACATCAAATGAAGACATATCTAAGCAATTAAAAGAAAAATTAGAAATAGAACTACAAGCAAATGACTTTGAAAATATTGAAGAGTTTAAAAAAGCAATCTTAGAAAAAGAGCAAAGAGAAGAATTAGCTCTGTTATGTAAAAAAATAGATGAAACATACAATAACTATAAAACACTAAAACAAGACACACAAGATAAACTAAAAGAACACAAAGAAAAAGAAGAAAAAAATCAAGAATCAAAAGAAAAGAAAAAAACTATAGATGAGGTAGTCCAAGAACTTCAAGAATTACAATCAAAAATAGATGAACTCCAAGAAAATATAGGAGCATTAAGCCAAACACTAAAAAGAAACGAAGAAGACAGCCAAAAACACAAAGAAAAAATACAAGAACTAGAAGAAAAAAAAGAAAAGTTTAAAGTATGGGTAAAACTAAATGAAATGATAGGATCAGCGGATGGAAATAAATTCGCCAAATTTGCCCAAGGAATTACACTAGACCAATTAATAAATCTAGCAAACCAACACTTGAATTTATTATCAAGCAGATACGAACTACAAAGAAGTCGTGAACCAAAACAAATCCTAGAAATAGATGTATGTGATAGTTTTCAAGGAAATACAATAAGACCAGTAAGCACACTATCAGGAGGAGAAAGCTTCATAGTAAGCCTTTCACTAGCCTTAGGACTTTCAAGCCTAGCTAGTCAAAAAATAGCAATAGATTCACTGTTTTTAGATGAAGGATTTGGAACACTAGATGAAGATAGCCTAGAGTTAGCACTAAATGCACTAAACCTACTACAAAGCAGCGGGAAAATGGTCGGTGTGATTTCACATGTGCAAGCACTGAAAGAGCGAATACCATTGCAGATAAAGGTTGAGCCTCGGGGTGATGGGACTAGTTTTGTTGAGATGAATTAAAAAGGAAAAGTAATGTTAGAAAAGTTTTTAGAAGCGATTAATAATAAAAAGTTAATAGAGGTTAGGTTTATTGCTAAGAGTGATGGTCAAATCAGAGAAAGAAAATGTGTTCCATTCGATTATGGAGTTAGTTCTAAATCAAAGGATAAAAGTGATAAATATCATTTCTTTGATTTAAACAGTCCAAATAGTAGACATAACCTACCATTATTTCCTAATCAAATACAAGAAATTAATGTATTAGAATCTGAAAGTTTTGATCCCGCAGATTATGTAAAATGGGAACCAAATTGGATTTTTGAAAGAGATTGGGGAGTATATTCCTAATATGATTATGAGTTATATATTTAGATTTTTTTTAATAATAAATTCTCTATCCTTATCTTTTGTAATTTTTGCAATTAATAATAAAATGACAATTGAAAGCATCGAATATTATTATTATCAAACATGTAGTTATCTAGTAGAAAAAAAATTGGATCTGAATTTATTATAAATAACTTATATGAAGTATTAAATATGGTTTCTTATTCTATTTATTTTATAGTGATACTAATTTTATCTAGTATTAGTATATTTTTTATTAAATATTTATCAGATGACAGTATTGAAGAAAATACAATAACTAATATTGAACCAGCAAATGATGCTTTTTTACCAAGCTATTTGGGATATTTTTTCGTAGCATTAAGCGTAACAGATATTCAAATATTTTTTGTAGTATTTGGAATAATTGCAATATTTATATTTTATTCAAGAATATCTTATTTTAATCCAATGTTTTTTCTCTTTGGATTTAACTTTTATTATGTGACAAATAATAATAATGTAAAAGTATTATTAATAACCAAGAGAGAGTTAAAGAATACCTTAGATATTGAATTCAGTGAACTAAAAAGAATTACAAATTATACATTTATTGATATAAAAAAGGAAGAAGAATGAATTATTTATTAGCAAAAATAAAAGGCAGAGGTGATAACTTTTTAAAGGTTATAGCAACAAGAGATAGTATCTTTGAGGTACCAGACTTATCAAATAATGAAAATTATGCACCTACGTACAAGCTAGATGATGATGAGTGGTTTAGATTAGATAATTTTTTGGGACGTACTTTTAGAAATGGTTTAATAGAGAGAACTTTTTCTGGTACAAATCATAATCAGATTTTACCAATACAATATAAAGATATTATATACCTATGTTGTAAACAAGATAATTTATTTTTATTCCAAAAATTATCACAAACTCAACTACTATCAAAAAAATGGCTTCATATTTCAGATTCTCCTTCATTACAAAGAGATAAACCAATTATAGTAATAAATGATTGGATTGACGCAATTTATAATAAAGACGAAGATATCCTTTATTTTAAAGATATTGTAAAAATAAAGCAAATGTTTAACGGGATAGGTGACCTTTATAGAGAAGCAACTCAAGTTGAAGTTAATACTTTTCTTAATAAAGATTTTATTTCATTAGGAAATAATTTTACTTCGGCAAGTGTTAAAGTTGCAAATAGAAGAAGAATTGCTATGGCACTAGATACTCTTAGTCGTTTTACTGATGATGAAGTTATTCAAATTTGTGATTATACACAATCTTATTGTGTTGATTTAAATATTAGTAATAATACATTTGTTATTGAAACAGAAGATCATCTCAAGTTAGTACTATTTGGAATTGAACAACGATATTATACTACTTTAATTGGAACAGAAAAAAGACTTGCAAATTCAATATTGGAAATGTAAATGTTTAAAAATAGGAAAATTATATGAATGAATTAGAAAAATATATTATTGGTTCAAAAAAATATTATGATATGGTTTTTGACAATGTTGAACATACAAATATTGTTAATGGGGTTGAAGTTGATTTACATTTTAAGTATTTAAAATTTGACCCAAATGGAAATCCAAAAATAGATAAATTAATTGATATATTGTTTGCTTATTTTACACATTATTGTTTTTCATCAAAAAAAAGAAATAGTGATGGAATGAGTGATGTAGAAAAAGAAATGTTTTTTAGTCAATTAAAAGATGAGGCTAGGGCTTTATTTAGGAAATGGAAAGATGAGGATATAACTGATGACAATCAACCTAAAGCTGGAGAAATAGGAGAAATGATTTTGTGGTTACTTATGGAAGTAATTTTGAAAGCTCCACAAATAGTTGCAAAAATGGATTTAAAAACGAATTCAAAATTAGAAGTTTTTGGCTCAGATGGGATACATGTAAAAATAGATGAAGAAGTTTTAAACTTATATTTTGGTGAAGCTAAATTTTATAATAATATATATGGGGCACTTGATAGCGCATTTGAGAGTATAGAAAAATTTCATGAAGACTCAATGCATTCAAGAGAATATAATTTAGTTACAACTCATTATAAACATTTAAATGACAGTCAGCAAGATAAAGTTTATCAATTTATTACAAATCAAATAGAACAAGATGAAGTTAAAATAAGACATGCTTGTCTTATTGGTTATGACTGGGATCAATATATGAAACTTGATAATGATGAGAGGAAGTATTTTATAGAAAATTTTGTTACATTATACGAAGAAGAAACCAAACGACTAACTTCTTTAATTCAATCGAGATTTGATAAGTTTTCAAAAAAAGAATTTTCTTTTGATGTTTTTTTTCTACCATTTCAAAGTGTACAAGAGTTAAGAAATTCTTTTAATGCAAAACTATAATAGGATAATACTATGAATGAAACAGAAATTATAAACAAGTTAGTAATTATGGATATTAGTCAAAACTTACATGAAGGTTTAGAATTAATTAATGATTGTAAAATATCTGAAGAAGAAATTGAATATTTATGTAAAATTTCTTCAATAAAATCATTAAGTGATAATAATGAAGAACAAGCATTAGCTTATGAAATAATTACAAAATTATTTAAAATTTTTCATAGTTCATATCCAAACTTATATTCAATCGCATATTCAATTTTATCAAGATTAGGTAATTTTCCAAATAGAGAATTATTAAATGACTATGGTTTTAATGACAATAATCTTAATCAAAGCCCAATTTTAAAAATTGAAACTATTTCTAGAGAAGTTGAAAATAGTATTAATCTATTGGGTAATAAATCATTATTAACAGATTTTCAAAAACAGTTTTTTGATATATTAACTAATGAAAAATTTTATAGTGTTTCTGCTCCAACATCCGCTGGGAAATCTTATGTTTTCACATTATCTATTATTAAAAGATTTATTCAAAATAAGAAAGAAAAAATTGTGTTAGTTGTACCTACAAGAGCATTGATAAAAGAATTAAGTGAAAAAGTTTTTAATGGATTAAAAGAATATAATTTAGCTAATGATATAAATGTAAGGACTGTTCCTCTTGTAGAAGATGATATTAATGATAAAGGTATTATATATGTATTGACTCAAGAAAGATTAAATACACTATTATGTGAAACAGAAATTTCTTTGGACACATTATTTGTTGATGAAGCACAAGAAATACAAAGTAATAGAGGAGTGGTTCTCCAAAATACATTAGAAATTATACTCCGTAGATTTCCAAATATTAATTTATTTTTTGCAAGTCCTTTAATTAGTAATCCTGAATATTTCAATGATCTTTTAGATTTAGATACTGATAAAAAATATTTTACAGAGAATTTGTCTCCTGTTGGTCAAAATATAATTTTTCTATCTTCTATAAGTAGAAAACCAAAATTAGCAAAGATGGAGTTATTACACAGTAATGAATATATTGATTTAGGTGAAATAAACTTTAACGGAAAATTCCGAAAAAGTGATCGCATGATTACATTAGCAAAGGAAATTACAAAAGATGATGAGTTAACTTTAATTTATTGTAATAATCCATCAGATACAGAAAGGTTAGCATTAAAGATTGCGGACTCAATTGAGGAGGAAGTAGTTGATGAAGAAATAGAATCATTAATAAATTTTATTGAAGAAGATATTCACAAAGATTATTCTCTTATAAAGTGTTTAAAAAAAGGTGTATCTTATCATTATGGGAAAGTGCCATCAACGGTAAGGGCAAGTATAGAGAAATTAGCAAGTGATGGAAAGTTAAAATTTGTTTTTTCAACAAGTACTCTTCTTCAAGGAGTTAATCTTCCAACAAAAAACATCATATTATTTAATCCTTTTAAAGGACAATCAAAACCGATGGAAAGAAGAGATTTTCTTAATTTAATTGGAAGAGCAGGTAGATTAAAATGTGAATTTCAAGGAAATATATGGTGTATTGATCCTTCTGATTGGGAAAATAAGAGTTTTGAGGGCGAAAAACTTCAAACAATTGAATCATATTATATTAAAATCTTAAATAATAATAGTGAATCATTAATAGAATTATCCAAAAATCATAATTCTTTAGAATTTATTGAATACTTACCTGTTTTTGGAAAGTTTTATGCTGATTTTTTAATTGGAGATTCACGTTTAAAGGATGATAAGAAGTTAATTAATAAAGATGAATTACAAAAAGTAATAACAGAGTGTGAAAAATATAAGTTGGAAGTGTCTACCGAAATAATAAAAAAACATTATTCTATTCATCCAAAGAGTTTAAATGAATTATATCTTTTTTTTAAAAATGAAAATGATTTAAAATTGTGGGTACCAAAAAATGTTTTTCAAAAGAAGAAAGAATTACCATATGAAGATGGAACTAATGAACGATTATCTAAAATATTTGAAAAAATTGATATCATTTTTTTAAATAAAATTAATTTTCAATATAAACTATATTCAAAATATGCGTCTTCATGGATACATGATAATACATTAAGTGAAATTATTAATAGTAATCACAATTACTACGCAAAGAATAATCCATCAAGAACAATTAATTCTAGTATTAGAGAAACTTTAAATATAATTGAAAGTTATGTTAGGTTCAAATATGTTTTATATACAGGTGCATATATAGACATATTAAAGTTAGTTATTGAAGAAAAAAAGCTTACTGATGATGAATTTGAAAATATTCCTAATTTGCCATTATATTTAGAATGTGGATCAGCTGACCTAATTGTAATAAATTTAATTTCTTTGGGATTATCAAGGCTAACTAGTATTAAACTAAAACAATCAAAATACTTTTCTTGTGAAGAACCGTCTTCAACTAATTGTTTTAAGGCATTACAAAATATTGAGGTAAATTTTCTAGATATTCCTGAAATTTGTAAACAAGAAATTAAGAATTTATTAGCTTGATGAGTTTATCTATGAACCTATCTAAATCCCTATACACAAAAGGCATCCAATGCCAAAAAGCACTTTGTCTAAAAAAGTACAATAAAGAAGTACTAACTCCACCTGATGAAACAGCATTAGCTAGATTTGAAACGGGTAATGAAGTAGGGGACTTAGCTTGTGAGCTTTTCCCAAATGGTCGAGAAATAGTCTATACTACAAACTTTGATGAGATGATAAAACAAACTAGAAAATATATAGAAGATGGTATCAAGTATATTTATGAAGCTACTTTTTCTTTCAATCATATTACTGTGTCTGTAGAGATATTAAAAATTCAAGGTATTTATTTAAATATTAAATCAAAATTTTATTGATACTATCAATATTTTTCCAAGAGAAAAAGAAGTTTAAAAATTTGATTGATTAACCCCATCAAAAGATGGGTCGTCCCGAAGGAATTTAGACTGGTATTTTATCATAAAATAGTAATTTATAAATGAATTCTAATCTTAAAAAAGAATAAAATAAATATTACAAAATGAAATATATTTTAATAACAATTAATATTTATATTATAATACAAAAGATTATATAGTAAGAAGGCATTTTAGAATATTCTGCCGACGTCGGGAAAACGATAAAAATTAGACATAAAAAAACCCAAGCTTAAACTCAAAGGCTTAAGACTTACTGGGTGTCGTATTGGGATTATATAAAAATAATTAAGGAAAGTCAAGTGAGAGATGATATTAAATCGAAATTTATAAGTGACATTCGGCTTAGTCCTTATAAAGATTTTGATGAATATAAACAAAATATTAAAGATTCAAAAGAATATTATATTTTATTGTCAATATTTGAAATTAGTTTAAGAAATTCTATAGATAATTATTTTAGAGAAAAGATTTCTAAAGATTGGTTAAGCTCAGAAATACTTCATAGAGATACAAAACAAAGAATTATTGAATCTAAAAATAAGATCTCTCAAAGAAAAGAAAAAATAAATCATGATAAAATCATTGCTGAATTATCTTTTGGCTTTTGGACATCGTTATTTAGAAAGTCATATTCAAATTTATTTAGAATAAAAGATATAAAAAATATCTTCCCAAATATTCCAAAAAAAAATGAGAAATTTATTACAAGATATGAACTAGATAAAGAGTTAAATAAAATCCGAAAGTTTAGAAATAGGATATTTCATTATGAACGAATTATTCATAAACAAGAATATCTTAATATAAAAGAAGATATTTATACCTTATTAACATATTTTGATGATGAAATTTGTGTTTTTACAAAGGAACTTATAAATGAACCTATCTAAATCGCTATACACAAAAGGCATCCAATGCCAAAAAGCACTTTGGCTAAAAAAGTACAGAAAAGAAGTACTAACTCCACCAGATGAAACAGCATTAGCTAGATTTGAAACAGGTAATGAAGTAGGAACTTTAGCTTGTAAACTTTTCCCAAATGGTCGAGAAATTGCCTATACTACAAACTTTGATGAGATGATAAAACAAACTAGAAAATATATAGATGATGGTATCAAGTATATTTATGAAGCTACTTTTTCTTTTGATGGTATTTTGGTTATGGTCGATGTTTTAGAAATAAATGAAGATGGAGTTTGTATTTATGAAGTAAAAAGTTCATCAAGTGTAAAAGATATATATGTTCATGATACTTCTATTCAATACTATGTATTAAAACAACTAGGATTTTCTATAAAAACTGCAAATGTAGTACATATCAATAGCTCTTATATAAGAGCTGATACTTTAGAATTGGATGAGCTTTTTACTATTGCAGATATTACACAAGAAGTTGTAGACTTACAGATAAATATTCCTAGTATTTTAAAAGAGTTTGAAACAGTATTAGAAGATAAGATAAACGAACCAAATATTGATATAGGAAAACATTGTCATGATCCATACGTTTGTGATGCAAAAGATTACTGTTGGAAAACGCAAAGACAAATACCTGAATATTCTATTTTCAATATCTTCAATCTAGGAAGTAAAAAACAAATTGAATTGTATTCACAAGGTATAAAAAACATTGAAGATATACCCGATGATTTTGATATGACAGCAAATCAAAAAGCAGCAGTGCAAATCTACAAATCAAAAGAAACATTTATAAATAAAGAAAAAATCAAAGAATTCATAGATACTTTAACTTATCCTATCTATCACTTAGATTTTGAAACTTTCCAACAAGCCATACCAGAATGGAAAGTTATCAGCCCATACCAACAAATACCATTTCAATATTCACTTCATATTGAGTATGAAGATGGAAGACTAGAACACAAAGAGTATTTAGCACTTGATGGAATTGACCCAAGAGAGCAAATAGCAAAATCATTGTGTGAAAATATTCCAAATAATGTAACGGTATTAGCTTATAATATGAGTTTTGAAAAAGGTGTTATAAAAAAACTAGCAGATTCTTTTCCTAATTTATGTACAAATTTTTTAAGTATAAATGAAAATATAAAAGATTTAATGATACCATTCCAAAAGAAATACTACGTAACACCATCAATGAATGGTTCATATTCTATCAAATATGTACTACCAGCACTAGTTCCAAAATTTGCCCAAGCATACAAAGAACTAGATGGAGTACAAAATGGAAGCCAAGCTATGAACGCCTTTGCAAATATGAGCAAGATGGAAGAGGGCGAAAAAGAAAGAATGCGAACTGCACTTATTGAGTATTGTAAGTTGGATACCTTGGCGATGGTTAAGATATTGGAAAAATTGAACTCAGAAATTCAATAATCAAGTAATATTACTTGATTTTGTGTTATAATTTTATATAAAATTTTACGGAAAATGAAGAGGGAAATAATAATGGTAACTTATTCTACAAATGAACTAATATCATCATCCGAACTTGCTAAAAAGTTTGGTTCTTATCTAGCACAAATCAAAGACCAAAGTGTAGATAAACTAGCAGTACTAAAAAACAATAAAGTAGAAGCAATAATTATCTCAAAAGATGAGTACGAAAGTATGAAAGAAGCTTTAAAAGAAATGGAAGCTAAAAAGATTTTACAATCTATTGAAAATGGTTTTGAAGATATAGAAAAAGGAAGAACTCATAGTATTGATAAATTATGGGATGAATTGTGATTATTGAATACAGTGATAGCTTTTTAAAAGAAGCTAAAAAACTATCAAAGAAGTTCAAACTTATAAAGCCTGACTTACAAGATGCTGTGGAAGAAATAAAACTAAAAAATGATTTAGGTGTTTATTTAGGCTTCAATTTATTTAAAAAAAGAGTTAAAAATTCATCAATACCAACAGGTAAAAGTGGTGGATTTAGAGTGATTTTTTATAAACAAATTGAAGATAGATTGATATTAATATCAATCTATTCTAAAACTGAAAAAGAAAATCTTAGTGACGAAGAGTTAAGTAATATTATAAAAAAATATATGAATAATTTGGGTTAGGATAAAAATAACATGTCAGAATTAAAAATATCAAACAGTACAACACTAGATGAAAACGAAATAGAAATATCTGCTATTAGAGCACAAGGTTCTGGTGGGCAGAAGGTCAATAAGGTTTCTGCTGCTATTCATTTGCGTTTTAATATAGATTCTTCGTCATTGCCAAAGTTTTATAAAGAGAAGTTATTAGAACTTAAAGATAAACGTATTACCAAAGATGGCATTATAGTTATAAAGTCACAACAGCATAGAAGCCAAGAACAAAATAGAGACGAAGCACTTGAACGTTTGGTAGAGCTAATAAAAAGTGTGAATATAGTACAAAAAAGAAGAGTACCTACAAAACCAACAAAAGGATCTGTAAACAGACGATTGAACTCTAAAAAGAAACTAAGTTCTCAAAAGAAGTTGCGTGGAAGAGTAGAGAGTTAAATTTAAAAGCAGGTTAGTGATTATTTATTACAAATCAAATCTATTCAATATGCTTAAAAAAAGATAAAATAAACCACAACCATAGAAGCCAAATAAACAAGTCCTAAAAGTGCTAAAAGTGTAAGCCATTTTGGTTTTTCATATTGCTTTGATAAACTATAGTTTAAATAGGCAAATACAGGTGCTGATATAAATGATGCTGTCATTGCAAAAGGTATCATTTTTCCAATTGAACTACTAAAAAACTGTATTACTACAAATGATATTATAGTTGTAAAAAGCATAGAGTATTGCAACGCTTTATGTGAGAATATTGTTGTTGTTTTATCTTTTAGCAAGGCTACACTTTGTTGATTACATCGTGAATATCCATCAACTGCGACTATAGTTGTCCCGTATATACAAATAAATGCTACAAAAGTGATAAACCATCTTGTCCACTCTCCAATACTACGTGCATACATATCAATAAATTGATTGATAAATTTCCCACCGCTTAGTGGCGTGATGTCTTCTCCATATTGCACTAAAGCACCCAAAGACATAAACATCAAAGCCAAAATTATAGTGATGAGATAACTACTATTAAAGTCTATCATTCTTCTTTTTTTGTATTCAGGGTTTAGTTTATTTTTCTCAACTACCCAAATAGAAGCAGAAACACTAAGCTCCATAGGTGAAGGCATCCAACCCATAAGTGCTATTAAAAATGGAATTGCTGCTAATTGAAATGGATTTGGTTCTATAAAATCAATTGCTTTTTCATTTGTTTGAGAAAAGGCTAAAATCAAAGCTATTAGAGTAATGATAGTTAAAAATAGCATAATGATTTTAGATACAGTATCTAAGGCTTTGTATTGTTTATAATAAAGTATAAATAGATAAGAAAGAAGTATAAAAATACTATAAAACTGCAATGATAAATAATAAGGTATTAGCATTTTAAGTAAAACTGCTCCTAGAAGCGTTCCACCTGCTACATTTACAACTGTTGCAAATGCATTAAAAACTAAAAATACCCATAAATAGCCTTTACCTTTTTGACTATAACCTTGAAGTAGAGTTTTATTATGAAGTGTACTATAATCAAAAGCGATTCTATAAAATGGATATTTTAATAGATTTACTAAGATAATAAATAGTGCTAATTGATAACCATAGTATGCTCCAGCTTGTGTAGAAGCAATGATATGTGAACCACCAATAGCTGATGAAGCCATGATAATACCTGGTCCAAAATTCTTCAAAAACTCTTTCATTTTATTTACCTTTATTCAAAACTTATTTTGGCATATTCTTCTACAGTTTTATCATCTAGTTTTGCTAAACTATCAAGTAATCCAATATAAAATTGTCCCGTTTGTGTATTGCTTAAATTTTTTTGTACAATTTCTCCTGCGATTGCATAAGATGTACAAGCACTTAAAGTAAGATCAAAATTATTTCCTTCTAAAGTCAAAAATGCACCACAAACTGCACTTAAAAGACAACCTGAACCTGTGATCTTTGGAAAAAGTGCAGTTCCATTGTATATTTTTGCTACTTTTGTACCATCACTTATATAATCAATCTCACCACTCATAGAAACGATACAATCATATTTTAAAGCCACATCTTTAACTATTTGTGATAAATCTGCTTCTCCACTTCCAGCATCTACACCTTTTGATTTCCAATTTGCTTGGGCAAGATGAGCAAGTTCTCCTGTATTTCCTCTAATTAAATCAAATTTTATTTCATTTAAAAGAGTTTTTACAGTTTCTTGTCGGAATGTTGTAGCTCCAACACCAACAGGATCTAAGACAACTGGAACATTATTTTTATTTGCACTTTTACCAGCTTTTAGCATAGATTTTACTGTTTGGCTTGTGAGAGTTCCTATATTTATAACTAAAGCTTGACACATAGCTGGTATTTCGTCCATCTCTTCAATTGCATTTGACATAATAGGTGAGCATCCAAGACTTAATAATCCATTTGCTGTATAATTAGCTACAACTATATTTGTTATATTATGGATTAATGGACTTTTTTCTCGTAGCTTTTGTAGATTGTTTGATTGCATCTATTCCCTTTATTTTACTAGTTCTTGTGCATATTCATCTAGGTTTGGTATTGTTTTGATAAGATTATTTTCTTTCATAAAATTAGCCATTTGATTATATACAGCTTTGTCAAAAGTAGCAGGATTTTGTGCTAGATAAGGTAAAGTATCACTCCAAGCAAGACGATTTAATTCATTGTTTAATTCTTTTGGTTTATAACTTACAAACGCTTCCCAAGATTTTTTTGGATTCTCTTTTATATATACAGTAGCTTCTTGTAAGGATTTTACAAATTTTTTATATTTTTCTTCAGATATAGTCTCTTTATTTGCTATAACTACAAGTTCATCATATTTTGGAATTCCATAGTCTTCAAGGAAAAATGCCTTTCCTTCTTGATTTTCTAATTTTAATTGATTTAATTCAAAGTTTCTATATGCTCCAATTACAGCATCAACTTGTTTACTCATCAGTGATGGAGATAAAGACCAATTAACATTTATAAGTTCTACATCTTTTGAAGATAAATTTGCAGATTTAAGCATAGAATCTAATAGTGCTGTTTCAAAGCCACTTACTGAATATCCTATTTTTTTACCTTTTAAATCTTCAATTTTTTCTATACCACTTGTTTTTAATACTACTAAGCTATTAAGAGGTGAGTTTATAAGAGTTGCTATTCTAACCAATGGTAAACCTTGGGCTACTTGCATTTGGAGTTGTGGCTGATAATCAACTGCCAAATCAGCTTTTTTTGCAGCTACTAATTTTGGTGGAATTGAAGGATCAGCTGGTTCCATAATCTTTACTTCAAGATTATTTTTTTCAAAAAAACCTTTTTGTTGAGCAATTATAATTGCTGCATGGTCTGGATTTACAAACCAGTCTAAAAGTAGACTTAACTTTTCTTTATCTGCAAAAGCAGTTGAACTTAAAAGTAATAAGCTTAGTGTTATTTTTGATATTGCTTTTTTCATAATTTTCCTTTATTGTATGTTTTTATAATAGGCTTAAAGCTTTTACACAGAAAATCGTAATGTATTAAATTTGCGTGAAAAGAAGAGTTTATTTTGAAATAAAGATAGACTAAATTTGAAGTATAAAATACATTTGCAAAAAACAAATCCCTACGCTAGAATTACCTAGATCAGGTTCAAAGGTCGAAGCTCAAAACTTCCTCTCAGCCTATAAAATAAGCTCCCTATGTATAAAAAAAAAGATTCTATCAGAATAAAGAATTTAAGTCAATTTAATGTAAATGAGAAGCCCAAGGTATAAACTTCTTTGTTAAATAATCAGTTAAGAAATAAATACTCAAAGTTAATACAACTAATATAAAAAGTGATGCAAACATCAAATCAATTTGCATTCTTGCATTTGCATGTAACATTAAATATCCAAGTCCTTTTGAAGAACCAACCCATTCACCAATAACTGCTCCAATAGGTGCAATACAAACTGCTATTTTTAGTCCAGAAGCAAGGGATGGTAAACTAGCTTTAAATCGTACTTTAAATAAAATTTGCAAAGGTGTTAGTTTATATGTATGTGCTAGTTGTAGCCATTGTTTTGGTGTATTCTTAAGACCATCATAACAAGCTGTTGTTATAGGAAAATATATGATGATTACTGTCATTACAATTTTTGAAGCCATTCCATAACCAAACCATAAAACTAATAAAGGTGCTATTGCAAATACAGGTATAGCTTGTGAAATTACAAGTATTGGAAGTAAATATTTCTCAAGTTTTTTAAAATAAAGCAATGCAAAAGCTGAACTAAGACCAAAAAAACAACCAAGAATTATTCCTGCAACAATTTCTAAAAGAGTAGTTTGTGTATGTTCCCAAAGTAAACTATATTGGTTTATTAGTTGAAGAAAAACATCTTTTGGTTTTGGTAATATATAATGAGGCAAATCAAAAACTACAACAATACCTTGCCACAAAATAAATAAAAATATAATTGGAAGTAATGCTTTTAGAATATTTTTCATATATCATTTCCTTTTAATTCAGATATTAGTTCTTCTTGTAAATTCCATAGTTTTTCATTTGATAATTTATGAGGAATTGTTCCTTCTAAAAAGGCTACTTCTTCTATAGTTACTGGTTGATTTTTTAAAATATAAATATGATTTGCTAGTTTTATGGCCTCTTGTGGATCGTGTGTTACAAGAACTACAGTTTTATTTTTTAATAAATTACAAGTTAAATCTTGTAATTGTATTTTAGTAATTGCATCTAATGCTGAGAAAGGCTCATCCATCAAAATAAGATTCGCATCTTGCATAAGTGTCCTTGCAAGTGCAACTCTTTGTTTTTGTCCTCCTGAAAGCTCATAAGTTTTTTTATCATAGTGTTCAGACATATTTACTTGGCTCAAAAGTTCTTTTGCTTTTTGTAAGGTTTTATTTGTTTTAGTACCTTTTAGATGATGATAGAGTTGAACATTATCTAAAATACTAAGCCAAGGATATAGGGAGTTTTCTTGACTAAGCCAAGCTATGTTTGTATCTTTTTTTAATACTATTTCCCCATTTGTAATATTTTCTTTTTCTAAATCAGCTATACATCTAAGTAAGGTTGATTTTCCAACTCCTGAACTTCCAAGCAAGGCACTACTTGTATTTTCTAATATATCGAAGTTTAAATCTTTAAAGAGTGTTTTACCTTTAAAGTCAAGAGTTAAGTTTTGTATTTTAGCTATAAAATTATTATTCATAAATGCACTACTATGATAAATATCTATTTTCAAGATGTGCTTTAAAATACTTTGGATTCAAAGTCTCACCTGTTGCTCTTTTCATCAACTCATCTGTTGAGTAAATACTTGCATTTTCCCAAATATTTTCTTTTAGCCAAGATTTGATTTGTGTTAAGTCGCCTTTTTCTATTGAGTCATTTATATTTGCATAGACTTTTTTTACAGTATTAAATTGTTGTGCTGCATTCATAGCTCCAAGAGTATATGATGGGAAATATCCAAATAATCCTTCACTCCAATGCACATCTTGCATACATCCATCTTTATAATTTCCTTTTGTATCTAAGGCTAAAGCTTCTTGCATTTTATTATTCC
Organism: Poseidonibacter antarcticus; assembly: GCF_003667345.1. NCBI lineage: Bacteria > Pseudomonadati > Campylobacterota > Epsilonproteobacteria > Campylobacterales > Arcobacteraceae > Poseidonibacter > Poseidonibacter antarcticus. Next base: position 110,518 of record NZ_RCWF01000002.1, on the reverse strand, counting down.
ACATATCTGGAATATCTGAAGTTTCTATTTGTCCATTTATCAAAGCTTTTTCTATTTCATATCTTAAAATAACATGCGAAGCATAAGTTACTTCATCTGCATCTACACGAATCAAAGAGGGTTGTACTTTTGAGTAAATTTTCATTAAGTTATCAAGCTCTAGTTCTTCTTTTTTACCAAAAGATTCTATGATATATGGATGAATTGATTTTAAAAATTCTTTGCTTCTTCCCATTTGCATTTCAAAGAATAGACTTTGACTTTCATGTATTCCCATTGATCTTGCTTGTCCAACTGGTAGGGCTAATAAATCTTGTGGTAATCCTTGCTCATAGCAAGCATGACCTGTTTCATGGATTGTTCCCATAAGTGATTGTAAAAAATCTTTTTCATCATATCTTGTAGTAAGTCTAACATCTTCAGGAACTCCTCCACAAAATGGATGTGCTGAAATATCTATTCGACCTTTATTAAAATCAAAACCTAAATGGTTCATTATTTTTATACCTAAGTCTTTTTGAGCTTGAATTTCAAATATTCCTTGAGGTTTTTTAAAACTTTGTGATTTTTGTTTTTCTACTATATTTTCAATCAATTCTGGTAACCAAGTTTTTACGTCTGCAAAAATACCATCTAATGTTTCACTCTTCATTCCAGGTTCAAATAAGTTTAAAAGAGAATCATAAGCACTTAATCCACTTTTTTCTGATCTGATAAGTGATTCTTCTTTTGATAATTTCACTACTTCTTTTAAACTTGGTTCAAAATCTTTCCAGTTGTTATTTTCTCTTTGCTCACTCCATATATGATTACATTTTGAGTGAGCTAGACTTTGTGCTTTTACAAGTGTGCTTGGTAAAATAGTGTTGTTTGAATATGTTTTTTCCATTTCATATAAAGATGCTTTTTCTAGTGGATTTAAGTTTTCAGCCATTGCATCATTTATTAAAATTGATATTTCTTTATCTACTGAAGCTTCATGAATTATCATTCCAAATTCAGCCATTGCTTTTGCTCTTGCATTACTTGAACCACTTGGCATCATACTTTGTTGATCCCAATAAACAATTGATTGCATATGAGATAAGTGATGTATTCTTTCATATTTCTCGACAAGTTTTTTATATGCTTTCATAAATATCCTTAAGAATTAAATTAAAAAGATTTTAGCATAAAAAGCTTTTTATGCTAAACTAAAAAATTAAAAAATAAAATAAACTTTTTCTCAAAAATCTCAAGGAATATATATATGAATGAAACAAATGTATCAAAAGAAAATAAACAAATTATAAAAACACTTAATGATTTAGCAAAAACAGTAGATTATTCACTAATGAATACACTAAACCGTGACCCAGAAGCTACCCTAAATGGTGTTGACCATAACCCAAGACAGGTTTTTTCAGGTCATTTTGTACCTGTAAATCCAACGCCGATTAAAAATCCTCAGTATATTGCACATAGTAAAACATTATTTAATGAATTAGGTTTTGATGATAGTTTAGCAACTTCTCCTGATTTTATTAGTATGTTTTCAGGTGATATATCAAATGTTCCAGAGCCAATGAGCAAAGTAGGTTGGGCTTGTGGTTATGCTCTTTCTATTTTTGGTACAGAATATTATCAACAATGTCCTTTCCAAACTGGAAATGGTTACGGTGATGGAAGAGCGGTTTCAGTTCTTGAAGCTGTTTTAAATGGTAAGCGTTGGGAAATGCAGTTAAAAGGTGGTGGGAAAACTGCATATTGTAGAGGTGCTGATGGTAGAGCAGTTTTACGTTCAAGTGTTCGTGAGTTTTTAGCACAAGAACATATGAATGCTCTAGGAATTCCAACATCAAGATCATTGAGTTTATATACTTCAAAAACACAAAAAGTAAGTCGTCCATGGTATGAAAAAGGCTCACAATCTTTTGACCCTGATATGATGATTTCAGAAGCAGTTGCGATTTCAACTCGTGTTGCTCCGTCATTTATCAGAGTTGGTCAAATTGAACTATTTGCTAGACGTGCTAGAAAAAATGAACATGAAAAAGCTTATGAAGAGCTTGAAAAGATTGTGTTACATTTGATAAAACGTGAATATGGTGATGTAATTGATGAAAGTTTAACACTTTATGAAAAAGTAATATTACTTGCAAAAGAATTCCGTACTCGTTTGACTTCTCTTGTAGCAAACTGGATTCGTGTTGGATATTGTCAAGGTAATTTTAATAGTGATAATTGTGCAGCTGGTGGTTTTACTCTTGATTATGGTCCATTTGGTTTTTGTGATTTATTTGACCCTGATTATCAGTCTTGGACAGGTGGAGGAAATCATTTTGCATTTTTCAACCAAACAATAGCAGCACAACGTAATTTTTTTAGTTTTTGTAATGCTTTACAAATTTTATTAACAGAAGATGAAAACTATTTAAAGCAATTAGAAAATATAGCAAATGGTTTTACAGATGTAATGCAAGAACAAATGCAAAAAATGTGGTCTTCTAAACTTGGTCTTAAAACTTTTAATAAAGAGTTATTTAACGAACTTGAAGAACTTATGATAAAAACTTCTGTTGATTATATTATTTTCTTTCGTGAACTTTCAAATATTCCTGATGATATTAGTTCTCTTAAAAAAAGCTTTTATAAGGATATTTCAAATGATGAGCAATTACAAGATTCTTGGTCAAAATGGCTTGAAAAATGGGAATTATTATTAGATATATCAAAAGAAAATTCAAAAGAAGATATTTCAAGTAAAATGAAACTTATTAATCCAAAATACACTTTACGTGAGTGGTTTTTAGTTCCTGCTTATGAGAGTGCAAAAGAGGGTGATTATACTTTAGTTCAAGAGCTTCAAGAAGTTATGAACGAACCATATAGTGAGCAATCAAAAGAAATTGAAGAGAAATTTTATAGATTAAAACCAATAGAATTCTTTGATGTAGGTGGTATATCTCACGTTAGTTGTTCTTCGTAATTCTTTTTAAACTAGCTAATAAATATAAAATAAATTAATAATTTCTTAAAATACCTATTTAAGTATTTTGAAGTTATTTTTAATTTATATATCGTTATAATTTCATATAAATATTCCTCTTTTCCCACATTTAAAACGCTAAAAGTAGGGAGTTTAAAAAGTTAGAAATTAATATTTTAACTAAAGGATTAATTATGAAAAAAATTATTATATTGGGTGCTGGTTTTGCTGGATTACATATATTTTATAAAATTCGACATCTAATTGGTAAAAAAATAGATATTACAGTTATCGACTCTAGAAGTCATTCTCTCTTAAAACCTTCTCTTCCTGAAATTGCTTTTGAAGGTGCTGCCTTATCTCATTCTCTTGTTGAATTAAGAGAAACTATTGAAAATCGTGGTGCTACATTTATACAAGAAAAAGTTATAAACATTGATGCTAAAAATAATGAACTTACTCTTAAAAATGATAAAAAGCTTACTTATGATTATATTTTCTTAGCACCTGGTGTTGTAAAAGATTATGATGCAATTAAAGGTTTTAGAAAATTTGGATATTCAGTTTGTGATGATACTCAAGCTCAAAAACTTTACAAAAGGGTTAAGAAGTTCGAAGGCGGTAAAATAGTTACAGGTTCTGCAAAAAGTACTTGGGGTTCAAGAGTTGATGCTCCTAATTTAAAAGCACCTTGTGAGGGTCCTATTGGTGAAATTATGTTTATGCTTGATTATTATCTTAGAGAAGATAAGGAGCTTACACGAAATGTTGATTATTCAATAGATACTTTTACACCTGGTGAAGTCTTTTTTGAAGATGTTGGCGATATACCAAGAGCGGCTATTGGTAAAATAATGGCAGAAAAAAATATACCTCTTCATAAAAATAAAGTTTTAGTTGAGATAGGAAAAGATTTTGTAGCTTTTGAAGATGGAACAAAAATGGATTGTGATTTAGCAATTGTTATTCCTCCATATAGTGCTCCAAAATTTTTACTAGATTCTAACTTAGGTGATGAAAAAGGTTTTATTCCTACTGATATGCATATGAGACATTTAGATTTTAATAATATATTTGCAGCAGGAGATATTACAGCTTTATCTCAACCAAAACTAGGACATATTGCAGTTATTCAAGCAGGTATTGCAGCGGCTGCTTTGATGAAAGAATTAGGTGAAGATATAGTAATACCACCACATAAATTAGAGGTTTTTTGTATTATGAATATGGGTGGTTATGATGCTGCACTTATATCTTCAGATGCTTTATATGGAGGTTCAACTGATATTGTCTTTTATTCGCCATTATCAAAAATGATGAAATGGGGATTTGATAATTATCTTTACTATAATAAAGGTCATATGCCACCAGATTTTGCACTTGAAGCAAGTGATAAATTAATAAAAATTTTATAAAATAAAAGGAATTTTAAATGTGGAAATATCCTATAAGTGAGAGTCTTTTTGATAATTTTAGTAAATATTCAAAAATTTCAGGATTTATCTTTATTATATTAGGTTTGATAGGAATACTTTATCCTGTGTTTTTGACGCATGTAACAGTTTCTTTTGTTGCATGGCTTATGCTTTCAGGTGGTGTTATAGCAGGTTATTTCACTTATTTAAGTGATAAAAGTGATTATTTAGGATGGCTTAAGAGTTTTATCTTAATCTTTATTGGTTTTTTTATTCTTTATTATCCAATTTCAGCAATTGGAACAGTTGGGTTACTAATAGCTATTTATTTTTTTATGGATTCATTTGCAAATCTTTCTCTTGCACTTTCTATGCGTCCTGTAAATGGTTGGATATGGTGGTTAATAAATGCATTCTTCTCATTTTTTATTGGTATATTTTTTATAGTAGGCTGGCCTTTTAGTTCAGAATATCTTATTGGATTAGTAATTGGATTTAGTCTTTTCTTTGATGGTATTGCTTTACTAGTAACTGGCTCTATTTTTAAAAAGATGTCAAAATAAATATATTAGAATTTAAAAGGGTCAAAAATTGACCCTTTATTCACCAAAAAGAATATTCTCTTTTTGATGAATCATTTTTGAAGTAAAAAAGCTAACAATCAAGATTGTTAAAATTGGTATAAAGAAAAAGTATAATAATAAAACATCAGGTCTAAAATCCCAATAAGAATCAAAAAGTAAAGAACTTATAAAGTAAGAGCCAAGACTTCCTAAGATTATTCCAAAAGTACTAGCAGTAAAAGAGATTAAACCAAATTCTAGTAAAAAAGAGTTTCTAATAGTTTTGTTTTTTACACCAATCATTTTTAGTCTTAAGATATTGTTTTTTTGTAAATTCATTTGATATTGTATGATTATAAAACTCATAAGAAGTCCAATTATGATTGAGTAAAGACTCATTTTGTCTGTTATATTTGTTACATTTTTTACAAGACTTGCAAATGATTCAAATAAATTTTTAACATCAATAACAGTTAAAGATGGAAATAAATCAGATAAGCTTATTAGCATTTCTTGAGCATTATAATCACCTGAAGAAATTGTTGCTAAAACTGTTTTAGGAGCATCATTAATAGCACCTTCTTGCAAGATTAAAAAGAAATTTGGAACAAATTCAGTCCATTTAACTGTTCTAATATTTACTACTACACCTTGTAATTCTAAACCTAAAACATCAAAAACTAGGCTATCACCTAAGTTTATTCCTCGTCTATTTGCATAACCTTTTTCAACACTTACTTCTATTGGTTTAGAAAAATCTTCAGAATCATAAACACCAGAAAACTTTCTTCCTTCAATAATCTCTTCACTATTTTTTAGATTTGTTCTATATGAGAGATTTACAGCTGCATTTTTAACTTCACTTTTTTCTTCTTTTATTTTTTCATCTGCATTTTTAATAGAATGACTTGTAAAATCAAGATTATTTATTTTTATTATTCGTCCTCGAATCATTGGTGCAATATTTTCTAGTTTTGCACCCATTTTATTAACTTGAGTTTTTATATCTTCTATTTGCTCTTCTTTTGCATCAATGACAAAGAAACGAGGTCTTTCATCAACACTTAGAGTTAATGCATTTGATAAAGATGAACCAACTTGAGGAATAAGACTAAAGAATGTTGTACATAACACAATAGCTGTAAACAGTGTTAAGGATGTTTTCTTTCCTCTTGTAATATTCTTTAAAGCTAATGATAAAGATAGGTTTTGTAAATGTCCAGAAAAATCAAATCTTTTTAAAACGAATGAGCCAAGAGCAAAAAAGAAAATGATTAATACTAAAACAGCACTTGCAAAGTAAAAACCTACATTTTTTGCAGGAGTTACCCCATGAGATAAAAGCAAAAGAAGAATTAAAAAAGGTATAAATCCTAAAACCATCTTAAAAAAGTTTTGTTTTTCTCTTTGAATTAAAGGCAAAATTAAAGGAAGACCGATACTTAAACTTAAGAAAAATAATATTACTGAAGATTTTAAGAAGAAATAATAATCAAGTGAAAAATCAAAATTAAAATCTATAAGTTTTTGAACAATAGGACCTATAAATTGTGCGGACAAAGTAATAAGTGAAAAGACTATAATACTTGAAATAGAGATTAATACAAATAAATGTAAAAGATAAGTAAGGATTAGATTCCTTTTACTAAAGCCTAAATCACTTAATACTGTAATATCTTTTTGATGTTTTTGTAAATATCCTGAGTATAAATATATAAGACCAACAAGTCCTAAAAAGAAAGAAACAAGTGAAACCAATGATAAGAAATTTGTAACAAAGTTTAACACACGCAATAATCTATCTCTACCATCATTTGGAGATAAAGCACGTAAGCTTTGGTCAATATTCTTTTCTAGATTATTTTCAATTTCTTCTAATTTATCATTATCAAAATTTTCTTTGAATTGATAGTTTAATTTATATCTAGCAGTTGAGCCAAACTGTAGAAGTTCACTTCTTTTTAATCCTTCTTCACTTATATAAACTTTTGGCATAAAACCACTAAAACTTACAGCTTTTAATGAATCATCTTCTATAACTTTTCTTATAATAAAGTTTTCTTTTCCGATTTTTAGTGATTCTCCTAGTTTTAAATCAAGTAAATCTAAAACTTCTTGATAAACCCAAACTTCGTTTTCTTTAGGTAAAATAGCACCTTTTGGATAAATAGATTTATCTTTGAAAACTAATCCTCCATAATATGGAAAACCTTCGTTTATTTTTACAAGTTCCATTAGTCTAGCTCTTTTTTTGGAAGCTATCATACTAACAGTTGAAATTCCTTCATTAAACTTCTTGATTTGTGGGAGTTTATTTTTTATATCTTCTATTTGATCACTAGTTATTGGAAATCTAGAAGATATAACTAAATCTGCACCAAGTAAACCCTTTGCTTTTGTTTCTAAAGATGTATCTATACTTCCTTTAAAAAATTGAAGATATGAAAGTGCTGCAATAGCTAAACAAAAGTTTAAAATAAATACCAAAGAAAAAGATTTTGAACGTGCAAGTGCTTTTAAAACAAGTTCTATTACTAACATATAGTTAATTTTCCCATATTAAGCTCATAAGTCTTTTCACAACGAGTTGCAACATCTTTTGAGTGTGTTACTAAAATCAAAGTCATATTATTCTTTTTTATTAGTTCAAAAAGTATATCCATAACTGCAATTCCTGTTTCTTCATCCAAGTTTCCACTTGGTTCATCTGCCAATATAATTTTAGGATTATGTATCAAAGCACGTGCTATTGCAACTCTTTGTTTTTCTCCACCACTTAATTGTGAGGGTAAATGATCCAATCTATGAGAGAGTCCAACACTTTCTAAAAGTTCAATTGCTTTTTCTTTAGGATTTGGAATATTACAAACCTTTGCAGGAAGCATTACATTTTCTAAGGCATTTAAATAAGATACTAAATGAAAATTTTGAAATACAAAACCAATATTTGTAGCTCTAAAATCATTTAGTTCACTTTCTTTTAAATCTTTGTATGAAACAGAGTTCAAAATAATATCACCAGAATCTGCTTTTATTATTCCAGAGATAAGTGAAAGTAGTGTTGATTTCCCACTTCCTGATTTTCCCATAATAGCAACTCTTTGTCCTTTTTCTACATGAAAATTTAAGTTTTCAAATATATCAATACTTTGTGAACCTTGATGGTATGATTTTTTTAGTGATTTTATTTCTAACATTATAATTCTTCCTTTAAAAGCATAAAAACTTTTTTTGCGATTATTTTATGACCTTGCTCATTTGGATGAATTCCATCTCTTTGATTTAGGTCTTTTTTTCCTGCAACTCCATCTAATAAAAATGGCATAGTTTTTAAATTGTATTTTATTTTTAATTCTTCATACATCTCTTTAAAACGTTGTGAATAATCAGGTCCATAATTTGGTGGAACTAGCATTCCTGCTAGTATTACTTTTGCATTAGCTTTTTGTGCGTAGTTTATAATTTCTTCTAAATTTCTTTTACTTTGAGTTAGGTTTAAACCTCTTAATCCATCATTTGCACCAAGAGCTAAAAAAACTATATATGGTTTCTTTTTTAAGTACCATCTTAAACGAGCAAGTCCATCAGAAGTTGTAGATCCACTTACTCCACCATTTATAATAGTAATATCTTTTTTAAGTTCATTTTGAATCATTGATTCGACTAATTTTGGAAATGCATCTTCTTTATTAACCCCTAAACCTTCTGTTAGAGAATCTCCTAAGAAGAGAATAGTATTGTTTGAAGTCTTCGCATTTACGATTTGTAGTGTTATTAATAACAATATTAGTATAATTTTTTTCATAGGTGATTTTATCTAAAATCAAAAAACATGTCTACTAAATTTCTTTTTTTATTCTGATACTAATAGTGAATTTTGTTCCTGTATAAAGAATATCTTTATATTTAAATGACTCATTCTTAACTATAATATTTCCTTTTAAATGAGTTCTAACAATATTATCACACATGTATAATCCTACTCCTGTGCCTTGACTTTGATGTTTTGTAGTAAAGTATGGTTCAAAAATCTTATCAATTATCTTCTCATCAATACCCTTTGCATTATCTTTTATATCAATATATAAATAATTATTTTTTATATATGTATCAATAAAGATAAATCTTTGTTTATCTACAAATTTTAATAGTGCGTCTCTTGCATTATTTAATATATTAACAAAAACTTGTATTAATTCATTTTCAATTGCAAGAATAGTGCAGTCTTCTATATTTTCGATAATATTAATATTTTTAGATGTAAATTGTAAATTTACAATACTTAAAGTTTTTTTAATTGTATCAGAAATCAAAAAACTCTTTTCTTTATTATTTCTTGGATCAAAGAAAGCACTAAAGTCTTCAATTGTTTGAGAAAGATATTGTGCAGAATTATTAATACTAGTTAATATAAAAATTAATTGACTATCTGATAAAGTATCCATTTCTTTTTGAAGTTTTGCACCCGTTGCTGCAGTTGAGATAACTGATAATGGTTGTCGCCATTGATGCGAAATATTTTCTAACATTTCACCCATAGCTGCCATTTTTGTTTGTTGAATTAATATTGAATCTTTTTCTTTTATTTCAATTAATTGTTTTTTATTTATATCTCTTCTTTGTATTAATGCTTTTCTCATAAACTCAAATTGTTCAGATAGCATACCTATTTCATCTTTTCTATCAATAGTAAGTTCTTGGCTTAAATCTCCTTGTGAAATTTTTATACTTGCATTTGTTAATAATTTTAAAGAAGATGAAACCTTATTAATAAAAAAATAAACAATTAAACTTAATAATAAAGTTAATAGTAAAGCAAATGAAAATATTATTAATTTATATTTTTCTAAATGTTCAATTATTAAATATTTTGAATAATAAATTATTAGTTTTCCTAAATCTTCATCATTATATTTTAAAGAAATAACGCTTTTTACTAAGTTTTCATTTTTGTAATTATTACTATCTATTTTTATATTTATGAAATTAGAATTATCAATTAATTCTAATTTCATAATTTCGTTATCTTTATATATCGAATTAATTATTGATTTTATTACATCTTCATTTAATGTGTAAAGTAAGGTTGATATTGAAGTACTATAAATTTCTTTATTGTGCTCAATTTTTGAATAAAATACTTCATTAACTTTGTCTTTTTCAATTTTAATTACTACACTAGCAAATAAAATAAAAGAAATAATTACTGAAATAAGTACAGAGATAAATAGTTTATAAGTTAAGCTCATAGTTAGACCTACTTTATTAAAAAATGATAATTGTATTTTTCATAAGATTTATCAATATTTATGAGAAAAGGATTATTTATTTTATAAATTTTTCTTTGTTTAATATTTACAAAATCAATACTAGGTTGGTAATATTTCTTAAATAACTTATTTAATGAACCATCATAATATGCAATTTTTAGCCCTTTTTCTATTCTTTTTGTAATTTCTTTATTTTTTTTATTCATAAAGAAAAAACGAGGAAGAGGGTAATATATGGCGAATGTTTTATCATAATCTAGTTTATCTAAATATTTATATGAATTGTATTCTTCTAAAACTTCATTGATTCCTCTTGGAAAAAGATCAATTCTATTTAATGTTAACATACGAAAAAAACTACTATAGTTAGCAATTATACTTACATTAAATCCATTTACTTTTAAAATATCAGTATCTAACCAACCTACACCTTGTGCAATTTTTAATGTTTTTAGTTGTTCTAATGATTTAATATCATTAATTTTTTCTTTCATTTTTGGAGAAATAAAACTTACTCGATAGCCTACAATTCCTCTATCTACTGGAAAATTAGCAAATGAAAACTCATCTAGGTATTTATTCTTAACAGAATCTTTTAAGATAAAATTCTTTATTTTATTTTTTCTTAAATTATATGCAGCACGTTTTATTGTCATTTTTTTTGAAGGAATTAATTTATAATCACCATATTTATTTTTTGTTTTTTCTAATGCAAGAGTTAGTATTTCTATTTCATAATGTTTTCTAACATCTTTATTGTTATCTGCAGAATGATAAGTTAGTGTAAGAGGAGAAGCTATAATAGATATAGGTATTAACATTGTAAAAATATAAAAAGTAAGAATATTTATTCTTTTCATAATATTATCTCCTTTTATATTGTAACATAAAATCAATTTTTATCTAAAATTACTAAGCTTGTTTATTTTTAAGTAAAAAATTTATAATTTATAGAAAACTTCTATAAATAAAGAAAAGATGAAAGATTAAATGATATTATTCCAAAAGAAATAATTGAGTAAGATAGAAAAGAGAAAAATAATATATGATAAGTAATATCAACCCCAAAGAGTTTATAAAAGCACAAAATGAAGGAAAAGAAGCAATTATAGATGCACATTTCAAAGGAAGTATTGAATACATAGAAGAACTTCCTTATTATGCTTCTAATAAAAATAAAGATTTATCAGGAACTATTGAAAAACTTATTGATTTCAATGTATTTGATTATGATGAATATTCATATTCTTTATTATTAAGTGATGATTATAATGCTCATCTTCAAACATATACAGATGTTAATATTTTAGATATTGAAGATAAGCAAAAGAATATTAAAAAGTTAATTAGAGATATTAATATAAAAAGAAAAGCTTTAAACGATTATTCTACAGAAATTAAAAGAATAAACTCTTCTTTTAGAAGCATCAAAAAAATTATATATCGAGCAATAGAATCTTTAAATGAAAAAGAAATGAAGTTTAAAGCTGAAATAAATTTTGAGGTTAAAAAAGCAAATCTTTATGATTGTAGAGCTGATTTGACTTCATTATCTGAAGCGGTGAAAAATACTGATAAGTTTTTAATAAAAAATAAATCATTTCTTGTTGATGAACTTGTAAATGAATCTATATCATTTCATATTAATCAATTAGCTCATCATATTCACGATGTAAGAGAAAATATAAGTAAAACACTTAATGAACTTTCAAAATATTTAATGCATATTGAAAAAGAAGCTAAAAAGATTAAGAAGCTAAATCAATTATATAAATTAAAAGTAAATGGTGAATTATTCGAAAAAAGTAATATAGAATCAGTATTAGGGAAAGTACAGAATATTGCAAAAAGTATAAAAATAAAATCACATTATATGAATAATAATGAGCTAGTTGATGCTATTGTTTTAATTGCAAAAGAAAACAATATCCCTGTAAATGAAGAGATAAAAAAAGAAGAACCAAGACCTGCATCTATTAAACCTAGTGAAAAAAAAGTTCTAAAAATGAAAAAAATTCTTGGAACAAAAAAAGTTTATAATAGTTTTATAAAACAAGATAGAGATTTAGCTTCATTTTTAATACAAAAAGATTTAGATAAAAAACAATTTTTATCAATATTTATTAGAGTAACACTGCAATACAACAAGTTTTTATATATTTCAAGAGATGAAATTGTTGAACATAAAGGCATAAAATTGCCATATATTATAAAAAAGGGATAGAGTGGATTTAGCACAATTAGAAGATTATAAAGATATTTTTCAAGTAATTGAAGAGTGTAGAGTAAATGGTAAATTTATTAATGAAAATAGCAGTGATTTTAAAATCAAAGAAGCATATAATTTCATACTACAATATACACAAGATGTAAGAACTTACTATTCTATTATAGGGTATACACTTGTAAGTGATAAAGGTTTTTTCTTTTTTATAATTGAAGGCTATGAAACTATTCCTAAATCTTATGTTAATGCTTATATTGATTACATAGAAATATATAGATTTTTAAAACTTTTAAATACAAATATAAGCTCAGCAGATGGTGGTCCATATAGTGCTAGTAATATGGAAAGTAGATTAAACGAAGATATAGAATTAAAAACAATGACTGATAAAATGAGCTTTTTAAAAAAACGTTCAACAAACCGTGAAGCAATTGATTCGATTATTACTAGATTGAAAAATGACGGTTTTGCCCAAAGTGTAGGTAATAGATCAGGGGAATTCTTGATTCTTCGGTCATTTAAATTTATTGAAGATATCATTGAGGAAATTGAATATGAGCTGTAGTACATTTGGATTAAAAGAAATAAGATTTATAAATAGTGGACATTTTCCTAATGAAAAAGTTATTATAGATGATTTTACTCTTTTACTTGGTAGTTCTGGAGTTGGAAAAACAACTGTAATGAGTGCAATATGTTATTTTTATACTATGGATAAAGATAAAACTAGACCTCTTAGTAAAGAGCTTAGTTTTTATGATTGGCATTTAGAAGGTAGCTATTCACATCTTATTTATGTATATGAAAATGTTATTGGTAGAAATCTTATTATCTTAAGTAAAGATGAGGGAAAAGTAAAGCATGTTTTTGTAAATATTCAAAATTTTGAAGAAGATATAAGCACTTTATATCTTGATGAAGATAATAGAAGTTTAAATCTAAAAGAAATTCTTGCAAATTGTTCAAAAAACTTTTTGACATTTTACAAGAGTGAAACTGTAGCAACATTTAGAAAAATGATGTGTAAAAAAAGTTATAGATTATTACCAAACAAAGATAAACCTGATTTAGATTTTTCTTTTTATGATAGTGAAGAATCTGCAAGTATATTTGGTAAATATTTATTTAATATTTATTCAAACTCATCAGTTAGAGATAGAGGTATAAAAGATATGCTTATTTCACTAATTGGTGAGAAAGAGTATTCTTTAGATATTTCAGAGTTTAAATTTAAACTTTCAGATGCGCTTCTAAACGTATCTCATTTTGAGTTAATAAAAGACAGAAGAGATAGAATTTTAAACCTTGATGAAACAATTATTACATATAAAGCTTTATGCGATGAGATAAATAATACTAAAACTCAATTAGAAACAATCGCATATAATACGAATAAAATCAAAAAAGTAATAGATGATAAACAAGTTGATTTTATAGCTCAACAAAAAATACAAAATGAACAAAAAAATATTTTACAAAGTGAATGGAAGAATAAATCAACTAATTACAATACACAAATAGCTGAGTTAAACAATATTATCAAAGTAAATGAAAAAACATATAATGATTTTACTCAAAAATACAGAATTGAGCATCTAATAAGTGAGCAAGATAAAGAGAATACTTACGAAATAAATTTAAATGAATTAAATATAAAAGTAGACTCTATATCAAGTAGTATAAAAGAGTTAGAAACAAAAGAAGAGTATGAAAAGCAAAAAGCAAGAGTTAGTATAAATGATAAAAAAGAAGATGAAAAAAGAGAATTAGAAAACAAAAAAGACCTTATAAATTCTAAGCTTTTACAATTATCAAAAGATAAAGATATTGAGATTAAAACTGCTTTATTATCATTGGATGATACTCTTGAAAGTAAAACAGCAGAATATAATGATTTAGATAAAAAAGTATCTAAAGAAGAAATAACGCTTGCTTTATTACCACAACAAGCTTTACAAAGTACTTCAACAAATAGAATTAAAGAAGAATTACAAAGATTAAAAAACTTACAAAATACTATAAGTCAAGAGCTCAAAAGCTTAACAAATGAAAAAAATGAACTTGAAAAACAAAGAGATATTAATTTTGATGATTATAATAAAAAAATACAAAATGAAGTAGATGAATATACAAAGAAAAAAGATGTAATTAAATCAAAAATTGATAGCATAAATCAAAAACTAGATATTGGGAAGAATAATTTATTTGGTTTCTTAAATAAAAATAATGTTCCAAATAAAACAAAAATACTTGCTATTGCAAGTGATGAGATATTATTTGAAGAAAAACATCTTGATTTTTCACTTGAAAATAGTTTTGAAAACAAAGATGATTCTTTTTATGGTTTAAGAATTAATGGTGATATTGATTCTTTGGCTAGTAAATATGATATTAGTACACTTGAAAATTCTAAAGCAAATTTACAAAAAGATCTCGATGAAATAATAATAAAACACAATATCAAATTCAAAAATCTTGAGGACAATTTAAAATCATCATCAAATAAATATCAAAGATTAATAAAAGAAAAATCAAGAGAATTATATATCTTATCTCCAAAAATCAAAGATAATGAGATAAAAATAATCAATGAAACAAAAAGATTAGAAGATGAAACTAAACTTTTAAAAGAAGAATTAGAAAAAAATATACAAGAAAAAAAGAGTAATCTTGAAAAATATAAAATACAATTAATACAAGTTAAAGATTATATTTCTATCATAAGAAAAAACAAAGCTGATTTTATTGCTAAAATTGACAAAGAATATAATGATAAAGAAAGTAATTTAAATGCACAATTAAATACTTGTAAACAAGAAATTATTGGAATAAATAAAAAATATAAAAAACTTATAGAAGACTCAGATTCAAGAATCCACAATACATACAATACAATTAAGCAAAGTGAAAATATTGATATAACAGAACTTGAATCATTACAAAAAGCTATTAATCAATTGAATAAAACATTAAAAAGTATTAAAGATAATAAATCATTAGTTTTAAGATATAAAGATGAAGTATTACCGAACTATAATGCTATTAATTCACTAAAAGAACAAGCTCTAACAATTAAAAAACAAAGAAATAGTGATAAAGATTATTTTGATGAATCAATTCATTTAATTGAAGATAAATTAATTGAAATAGAAAAAAATATAATTATTTTTAAAAATCATTCAGATTCTTTTGAGACTTTTAAAGAACAAATATTGCAAGTTGAAATAAATGCAAATAATAATTATGAAGAATATGATGAAAAAGAAATAGTATCTTTACTTGATAGTAAAAAATATATAAGAGTATTTGAAAGATACGAAACACTAAAAGTTCAACAAAATGAAAAAGAAAAGATTATAATCCTTGAAACAGGAAAAATAATTGATGGTATTCCTTCTGAAAATATGATGAAATTAAAAACAAAATCAGATTTAAATATTTTTGAAGAGAATATAGAACAGTATATTTTAATAGCAAAATCATATATAGATTTTATAAAAACAAAATTTGATATTGAAGGAACAAGTTTACAACTTCATAGACTAATAGAAGCTATAAATGATGCAGTAAGTAAAATATCACATATCAAAGGGACTTTCCAAAGTATTGTAAAAGATGTAAATAAAATAAATAGAACAATTAGTGATGGTATTGATAAAATTTCTGTAATAGATTATATAAGACTTAGTTTTAAAGATACAGGAAAAGATGAAATAGTAAGTAAAATCGAAAGTATTGGAGATATGTTAAGTGCTAATATGCTAATTGGTTATGAAAATTCTGATAGATCAGAACAAGTAAAAGATGAACTTATTAATATAGCACAAGATTTACAAATCATATTAGATAAAACTTTTAAGAAAAATATAACAGTTTCGGATATAAGTACTTTAACATTTGATGTAAGTGAAAATGCACAAGTTACAAAAGGAATAGCAACACTCGATAGTGTAGGAAGTAATGGAACATCTATTATGATAAAAGCTATTATATATATTACATTACTTAGAATGGTAACAAATAAATTTGCAAATAATGAACACACAAGATATCATTGTATTATAGATGAAATAGGACAAATATCAGCAGATTACTTTACAGAATTAATGAAGTATGCAAAACACCTAGAATTCGTCTTTATAAATGGAACAGCTGCAAATGATGATGATATAATTGAAGCATATCCTAGAATATATATGGGAACAAGAGAAAGCTCAAATGATGTAGAACTTACATTAATTGATACAAAAGATGCGATGGATGATTGGTAATAATTTAGAAAAATAGATATTGTTTATTTTATATACACTTTAGTTATTTATTATTAGTTATATTATATAGTATTAATTTAACGAAACATATCAGAGGTATTTACCTCATTTAAAATAACTACAAATGGTAGCTAGGGTTCCGAACTTATTTATAAGTTGTCTGGTCCAAGAGCAATCGACTCTTAAATAGAGTTACACGGAGGGATAAAAGCCCGGGAGGTTAATACCTCTTAACGTGTTTCAAATTTTATTTAGGAGAAACTAAAATGAAGAAAACAGTATTAATAGCATCTTTAATAGCATCTTTAAACATATCAAGCTTTGCATCAGAGAGTTTAACAGTTATGGGGTTTGGTGGGGATTATAGTAAAATCCAGAAAGAACATATGATTGAACCTTTTATGAAAAAAACAGGTATAAATATTTTAACTGATGACTATAAAGGTGGAACAGCTGAGATAAAAGCACAAGTAGATTCAGGTAATGTTAAATGGGATGTTATCGATATTGATTATATTGATTTAGAAAAAGCTTGTAATGAAAATCTTTTAGAAATAATTGATCCAGAGTTTTTACCAAAAGGGGATGATGGAGTTAGTGCAAAAAATGATTTTTATCCTTTAGCATTATCAAGTGAGTGTGCTGTGGGAATTACTTTTTGGTCTGCTGTATTTGCTTATAACGACAAATTTATAGGTGATATTAAACCTAAAACAATAAATGATTTATTTGATACAAAAAAGATACCAGGTAAAAGAGGTTTGAACAAGAGAGCACAAATAAATATGGAATGGGCATTAATAGCTGATGGCGTAGCGGCTAAAGATGTTTATGATGTTCTAGAAACACAAGAAGGTGTTAAAAGAGCATTTGCAAAACTTGATACAATTAAAGACTCAGTTATTTGGTTTGATTCATGGTCGCAATCACCTCAATTATTAAATGATGGATCAGTAATTATGTCTCAAGCACCTAATGGTAGATTTACGAAATTTAATGTTGTTTGGGATGCACAAGGATTTGATTTAGATGGTTGGGCCATAGTTAAAGGAACAAAAAAATTAGAATTATCAAAGAAATTTATAGCTTATGCTACTTCAACAGTACCATTATCTGGAGTAAAAGATATTAATTATGGACCAACAAGAAAATCTTCAACTAATTTAGTAGATAAAGAAGCACAGCAAAATCTTCCAACGGCCCATTTAGATGAAGGTTTTAAAGTTAACAGTGCTTTTTGGTCTGATTATGGTACTGAATTAAATGAACAATTTAATGCATGGTTATTAAAAAAATAGCTTAAGAATAATAATTTTATATCTTTACATATAAATTCGAAAAAGATAAAATAAAGACTCTAATAGAATGTATATTAAAGGAACATAATCAAATGATAGATTATAATAAAAAAATTACAGTAGATAGAGAGTTTTATCCTTCAAAAAATATTGATGCCTCAGTTGAAAGTGATAGGGGAAGAATTTTGTCTTCTCCTGCTTTTAGAAGATTGCAAAAGCGTACTCAAGTTTTTGCATTAGAATTAAATGCTTCTATTCGTACTCGTTTAACTCATTCTTTAGAAGTTTCTCAAAATGCCCGTTTTATATCTAAAACTATTCTTTCTAAATTAAAGGAGAAAAAAGGTTTAGATTTTTATAAATTAGAAGGTTTAGAAAACGCTTTTGTTTCAACTGCTGAAATGACAAGCTTACTTCATGATATAGGAAACCCACCTTTTGGACATTTTGCTGAGCAAACTATAAATGATTGGATTTCAAAAAACTTGATTGCAAAATTAGATAGTTTTGAAACAATTACAAAAGAACATATAAATTTAAAAGAATTAATCAAAAAAGATATTTGTAATTATGATGGAAACGCACAAGCTATAAGAGTTATCTCAAAATTACAAAGACTAAATCTATCGTATACTCAAATATTATCTGTTTTAAAATATACAAGAGGCGCTTTTGAGGATAAACCTAAACAAGGCGAAAAGTTTGATTATCTAAAGAAAAAGCCAGGTTATTACTATAGTGAAAAGAATTTCATAGAAAAAATTCAAGAAACTTTAGAAGTAAAAGAAGGATGTAGATTTCCAATAACTTATATTATGGAAGCTGCTGATGATATTTCATATCTTACTGCTGATTTAGAAGATTCAGTTGAAAAAGGAATTTTATCATTAGATGATGTTTATAATCTTATAAAACAAGAGTGTGAGAAAGAGGATGAACATTATCTTTTAGAAGTTATTCAAGATAGGTATGAAAAAGCAAAAGAAGATGAAGAACCATATCAGTTTAATATGTTCTTTACGCTAGTTCGAGCAAAGATTGTATCTTCTTTAGTTTATCATGTTGTGGACATTTTTATAGATAATCATGAAAAAATATTTAATGGAGAATTTAACTATGCTTTGCTTGAATTTGATAAAGAAAGTAAATATTACAAAGCAATAAAAATTTTACAAAATATATCAATGAAATATATTTATCAAAACAAACACATTCAAACATTGGAACTTAAATGTTATGCAATAATAAATGGATTATTTACAAATTATAAACCACTTTTAGATTTGGATATAAAAGATTTTGAAAAATTATTAAGAGATGAAGAAATTGATTGTTTTATTTCTATGAGATTATTAAGAAGAATTTCTCCAAAGCAAATTGTCGCATATAAAAATAACATAAAAGAACTAAATAATGAAGATGTAAAATCATATGAAATTTTAGAGTGGTATCATCGTGTTAGACTTATTATTGATTATATTAGCGGTATGACCGATGATTATGCTTTAGAAGAATATAAAGTTTTACGTGCCTTGAAATAAAACTTCTTTGTAGAATTTCAGAGAAACTTGGAAAACTATATAAATCATTGGATTAATTATTTATTTTTAATTAAGATTATCTGTAACTAAATAGTAATTATTTTTATATAAAATCTTTCTAATTTAATAATAGGTACAGTTATGTTAAAATTATATTTATTCTATGGAGTAAAGTATAGTATATTTTTTATATTGGAGATAAAATGGTTGATAAAATTGTAAAAATTGATGAAGATGAAGTATCTTTAGATGAATTAGTTAGTATCTATAAAAACTATAAGAACTTAGAAGAAAAAAGTTTAAAGATATCAAGTAAAAGAGAGGCTGAAAAAGCACTTAAGCCTTATCAAGCTGAATTAATTAAACTTCAAAAACATTTAGAAGATACTCAACAAAAGATGATTATTCTTTTTGAAGGTAGAGATGCTGCTGGAAAAGGTGGAACAATCAGAAGAATAACAAGATATATGAATGAAAAACATTATAGAGTTGTAGCACTTGGTAAACCAACACAAGAGCAAAAAACTCAATGGTATTATCAAAAGTATATTGAGCATTTTCCAAGAGGTGGAGAAGTAGTTCTTTTTGATAGATCTTGGTATAACAGAGCTATGGTTGAACACGTTTTTGATTTTTGTACAGAAAAAGAGTATTCAGATTTTATGAATAGTGTTACTTTTTTTGAAAATGATTTAACAACACAAGGTACAATAATTGTTAAGTTATATTTCTCAGTTACAAAAGATGAACAAGCTAATAGATTTGAGAGAAGAAAAACAGATCCTTTAAGACAATGGAAATTAAGTGAAATTGATATGCAAGCTCAAGAAAGATGGGATGATTTTACTTTAACAAAATATAATATGTTAAAACAAACTCATTCACACAATGCTCCATGGACAGTAATTCGTTCAAATGATAAACAAAAAGCTAGATTAGAAGCTTTAAAAGTTATATTAAATTCTGTTGATTATAAAGATAGGGATGCAGATATTGATTATAGTGTAGATCCTAAAATTGTAATCTCAGGTGCAAGAGAGATTGAAATAATGGATGCTCAAAGATTAAAAAATGGAAAATTCATCGGATAATTTTTGATTTGTTTTTTTCTATTATTAGTAAAATAATAGTAGAAAAAGACAAAATTTTCTACTAAGTTTAAATAGAGTATTAAATATAATATTCTTCAAAGCTTTTTTATTAAATTTTAGATAATATAACTACACTTATACTAAACAATATGGATATATTTAAAATGACTGTTAAAATTAATTTACCCCACGATAATTCTTATGATATTTTTATAGATAAACTGAACGAACTTTATTTCGATACAAAAGTCGTAATTGTTACTAACCCAACTGTTAGTGGTTTCCACTTAGAGTACTTAAAAACTAAGCTTAATGCAAAAGAACTTAGTGTTTGTACTATTCCTGATGGTGAACAATATAAGCATATGGAAACAATAGAATCTATTTTAGAACACTGTTTTACTAAAAGACTAGATAGAAAATCATTACTTGTTGCTTTTGGTGGTGGTGTTATTGGTGATATGACTGGATTCGCTGCTTCTATTTACCAAAGAGGTATTGATTTTATTCAAATTCCAACTACACTTTTATCACAAGTTGATGCAAGTGTTGGTGGAAAAACTGGTATTAACAATAAGTTTGGAAAAAACTTAATTGGTGCTTTTCACCAACCAATTGCAGTTTATATTGATCCTTCAATGTTAAAAACTCTTCCAAAAAGAGAATTTGGAGCAGGAGTAGCTGAAATCGTTAAAATGGCTGTTACTTTTAATAAAGACTTCTTTGAATGGTTAGAACAAAATGATATTACAGATGAAGCTAATTTAAAAATAGCGATTCAAAAATCTGTAGAAACAAAAGCTTATGTAGTTTCACAAGATGAAAAAGAACACGGTATTAGAGCTGCGTTAAATTATGGACATACTTTTGGGCATGTTGTTGAAAATGAAACAAATTATAATACTTATTTACACGGTGAAGCTGTGGCAATTGGTATGATGATGGCAAATGCTGCATCTGTTAAGTTAGGCTTAATGAGCGAAGATGATGCTTTAAGGGTTAAAAAATTACTTGAAAAGTATAATATTCCAACAAGTTATAATATTAAAAATGTTGAAGACTTTTATGAGCATTTCTTTTTAGATAAGAAATCTTTGGATAATAAAATCAAATTTATATTAGCACGTGGTATTGGTGATTGTTTAATCACAAATGAAGTGGATAAAAAAGATATGATTGAAGTTTTAGAGGGTTTTACTTGTGCTTAAAAATTTATTATTAATATTTATTTTTACAATTACAGTTTTTGCCGAAAGTGAAGTTGTTGATAAAAAAGATAAAGCAGAAGTTAAAAAAATCGAACAAAATATAATAAAAGAAAAATTCAATGAAGCACAAATTGAATTAAAAGAAAAAGAAAAAAAAGAGTTAGAAGAAAAGAAAAAAAAAGAGATTAATATTCAAAATCTTGCAAAAATTGAAAGTTTACTTGAAAAGATTAAAAAAATTGAATTAGGATTAAAAAATAATATTCTTTTAAAAAGATATTCTAATTATCTTTCATATAGAAAAATATCTACAGAACTAGCTATTTTAAAGAGAAGTTTAACAAATAAGAAAAATGCAGAAGAAGAGCAGGTATACCAACTTCATAATAAAATAAGAGTAAAAGAAAATGAACTTGAATTAATAGAAGAGTATAAGGGATCACCAATTGGTGGCTTTATTAATCCTCCAGAAATTGAAGCTTATGATCATATATCAAATCCTTTTGGTATTATAAATGCACTTTCTCAAATTAAAAAGTTAGAAGATAGTAAAAACCAATTTAAAAATAGAGAAGAAGATATTAGTGATTTAACAATTAAGTTAGACGAAGAACTCTTTTTATATTTAGAACTATTTAATTTAGAACAAAGAAGTGATTATAAAGAAAAGATTACTTTTCTAGATAAGCAGAAAAAAGATTTTAATATGGTTTTAGAAATTGTATCAACTACAGAAGAAGTTTATACAAGAAAAATCGAACAAGTAATTTTAGAGATTAAAAATCAAATATCACAACAAGTTGAAAAAGTTCTTTTTATATTTATAATACTTTTAGTTTTAGCATTCGTTTCATTTTTAGTAAAACTTGCACTTAAAAAATACTTCTCACAAAATGAGAGTTACTATATGACAAATAAAATTATTAACTTTACAGTTGTATTTTTAATTGTGATGATTTTAATGTTTTCGTATATTGATAATGTTTCATATCTTGTAACAATTTTAGGGTTTGCATCAGCTGGTATTGCTATTGCTTTAAAAGATTGGTTTATGTCTATATTTGGATGGATGGTAATGGTTACATCTGGTTCTATACAAGTTGGTGATAGAATTAAAGTAAGTAGAAGTGGTGTTCAAGCTGTTGGTGATGTTTTAGATATTTCACTATTTAAAATCACAATTAGAGAAGATATTACTTATACTTCATATACAGTAAATAGAAGAACAGGTCGTATTTTCTTTATTCCAAATAATTATATATTCTCTGAAATGATTGCAAACTATACACATTCAGGACTTAGAACTGTTTGGGATGGTATTGATATTACTATTACTTTTGATTCAAATTATAAAAAAGCACAAAAAATTTCAAGAGATATTTTAAAGCATTATTCAAAAGGTTATACAGATATTACAAGAAAACAGTTAAGCAAAATGAGAAGTAAATATCAACTTAGAGCAACAGGAGTTGAACCACGTGTATTCACTTTTGTTGAATCGTATGGAATTGTAATTTCAGGATGGTATCTTACAAATTCTTATGCAGCTTTACAATTAAGAAGTACTATGAGTCCAGAGATATTAGAAGCATTTATGAAAGAAGATGATATTCATATTGCATATCCTACTCAACAAATTAATATGAATAATACGGAAAATCATTATGGTCCATCACGTTCAAATAGACCAAAACCAGAAGACTTAGAAGATATAGAGGGTTAAGAAAATACATGAATTTTACTAAAGATAAACAAAAAGTATATTTTAAAACATTTGGATGTAGAACAAATGTTTTTGATACACAAGTTATGATGAGTAACTTAAAAGATTTTGATGTTACACAAAATGAAAAAGATGCAGATGTTGTAGTTATTAACTCATGTACTGTTACAAATGGTGCTGATAGTACAGCTCGTGGTTATATAAATTCTTTAAAGAAACTTCCAAAAGATCCAAGAGTTGTATTTACAGGGTGTGGAGTATGGACAAAAGGTGAGAGTTTATTTAAAGAAGAAAAAGTTGATGCTTTATTTGGACATTCAGAAAAAGAAAAAATAAATGAACTTTTACAACAAGAAGATAGATTTTTCCAAGCTGGTGATTTAGAACATCTTGATAATACAATCGTAGAAGAATTTATAGGTAAAAGTAGAGCTTTTATCAAAATTCAAGAAGGTTGTGATTTTAGATGTTCATATTGTATTATTCCTCACGTACGTGGAGATGCAAGATCTTATAGTGAAGAAAAAATATTAGAACAAGTTGAAACTTTAGCATCAAATGGATTTGGTGAATTTATTTTAACAGGAACAAATGTAGGTTCTTATGGAAAAAAACAGCATACTTCATTAGCAAAACTTTTAAAGAAAATGTCACAAATCAAAGGTGTTAGAAGAATTAGAATGGGAAGTATTGAGCCTATTCAAATTGATGATGAATTTAAAGAATTGGTAAATGAACCATTTATGGCAAAGCATCTACATATTGCACTTCAACATACTTCAAAAGATATGCTAAAAATTATGAATAGAAGAAATAAAGTTTTATCAGATTTAGAGCTTTTTGAATTTTTAAGTGAAAATGGCTATGCTTTAGGAACTGACTTTATTGTAGGACACCCAGGTGAAACTGAAGAATTATGGAAAGAAGCTATGGAAAATCTTCATAAATTCCCTCTTACACATGTACATGCATTTACATATTCAAAAAGAGATGGAACACCAAGTGCAACTATGAAACCTGAAGTTCGTGGTAATATTGCAAAATTACGTTATAACGAATTAACTAAAATTATTGAAGAAAAAAATTATAATTTTAGAAAAAACAATAATAAAACTTTAGAAATATTAATAGAACAAGAAAAAAATGGGAAATACATAGGTTTAGATCAACATTTTAATCATATTGAAATTGATTCTACTGTTGATTTAGTAGGCGATTGGATATTTATTGATGATTATGATGTAAAGGCTAAAAATAATGTCGCAAAATTCAGATAATAAAATATTAGATAAGAATTTTAAACTAATGGCAATTTCTGCCATGGTTTTATTAATTCTTTTTTTATATACACTTTATAAAGGCGGCTCTCATATAGAGGGAAGTTCATATTATTTAGGAATAGGATTTTTATTTATTTTACTTTTTGTAGCTTTAGTAATAAAGTTAAAACAAGATAAATTAAAAGAGTATTTTAATAAAAATAAAAAAATTAAATCATTTAGTTCTCAATTAGAAGAATCAAAAGCAAATGCTTCAAATGAAGATTTAAACACAAATATTCAAGCAGTAACTTCGAATGTAACTTTTAAAGATGTTGCTGGAATAAAAGAAATCAAAGAAGAACTTGAAGAAGTAGTAGATTTTTTAAATGAACCCAAAAAGTACTTAAAATATGGTGTAAAATTACCAAAAGGTGTTCTTTTAATTGGACCTCCAG
Source organism: Poseidonibacter antarcticus (assembly GCF_003667345.1). Classification (NCBI taxonomy): domain Bacteria; kingdom Pseudomonadati; phylum Campylobacterota; class Epsilonproteobacteria; order Campylobacterales; family Arcobacteraceae; genus Poseidonibacter; species Poseidonibacter antarcticus. The sequence goes on along the minus strand of NZ_RCWF01000002.1, from coordinate 85,226 downwards.
GAGTTGGAAAAACATTAATTGCACGTGCAGTTGCAGGTGAAGCTGATGTTCCTTTTTTCTATCAAAGTGGTGCATCATTTGTACAAATATACGTAGGAATGGGTGCAAAGAAAGTTAGAGAACTATTTGCAAAAGCAAAACAAAGTGCTCCTGCTATTGTTTTTATAGATGAAATTGATGCAGTTGGTAAAAAAAGAAGTGGAACTTCCAATGATGAGAGAGAATCTACTTTAAATGAATTACTAACTCAAATGGATGGTTTTGAAGGTGATAGTGGTGTTATTGTAATTGCTGCAACTAATAAAGTTGAAGTATTAGACGAAGCACTTTTAAGAGCAGGAAGATTTGATAGACGAGTTCATGTTGGACTTCCTAATATTGAAGATAGAAAAAAGATTTTAGAATTATATCTAAATGAAAAAAATCATGAAATAAATATCGAGCAACTATCAATTGATACTTCAGGTTTTAGTTCTGCTGCCTTAGCTACATTAATTAATGAAGCTTTATTAAATATGATAAAAAGAAACTCAAAAATATTAGATAGTGACGATATTGAAATAGCAAAGAATAAACTTCAGTTTGGGAAAAAACAAATTAAGATATTAGATGAAAAACAAAAAGAGATTTTATCTATTTATCAAGCATCAAAAGCATTTGTTTCAAAGAATAAAGTAGCTTTATTTGATGAAAGTGTTGAAAAAATTAATGCTACATATCCTTCTTATCATGAATTATGTGAAAATATTAGAAGAGATTTAGCTGGTTTTATTGGTGTAGAAGTGATGAAAAAAGAAAAATATGCAATAAATCATAAAGATTTAGAGAGTGCAGATAAAATTGCAAATGAAATAGTAAATAAATATAAAATGTCAAATTCTGTTGATGAATTATTAAATAATATTAAAAATGATTTGAGAGCTGAATTATCACACAATGCTGATGAGATAACTAGATTAAAAGAGATAATGCTTAAAAATGAGGTTATTACATCTGATGATATCTAAAAATTATTTTTCAGGTTTTTCTTTAGAAAATGAAGAAGAACTTTTTTCTGAATATATTATAAAAAATGATTTTACAATATCAGGTTTTTCACATGGAGCTATAAAAGCTTTTGAAGAAGTACTAAATTCAAATCAAAGAGTTGATAAACTTCAACTCTTCTCTCCTGCTTTTTTCCAAACTAAAGATAAAAAATTTAAAAGAATGCAATTAATGTTTTTCAAAAAAGATGAAATGGCTTATTGCAATAATTTCTTAAATAATATTACTTATCCTAGTAATATTGATTGTACTAAATATTTTAAATTAGGAAAATACGAAGAACTAGATGAATTACTAAATTATGAATGGAGTGAAGAAAAGCTTAATGCTTTGCTGCTTAAGGGGACTAAGATTGAAGTCTTTTTAGGTTCAAAAGATAAAATTATCGAATCGTTAAAAGCAAAAGAATTTTTTACTAAATATGCAACAGTTTATTATATAAAAGACGTTGGACATATTTTAAATAAATAAAATTTAATATATTAAGGAATTACAGTGAATGAAAAAAAAGCGAGAATTGGAATAATTACAGCTAGTGATAGGGCTAGTAAAGGTATTTATGAAGATTTATCTGGTCGTGCAATTATTGATACAATGAATGATTATTTAACATCTCCTTGGGAAGAAGTTTATAGATGTGTTGAAGATGACCAACAAACTCTTGAGGAAACAATGAAAGATTTAGTTGACAATGAAGGTTGTTGTTTAGTTGTAACAACAGGAGGGACAGGTCCTTCTGCACGTGATGTAACTCCAGAAGCTACTGAGGCAGTATGCGATAGAATGATGCCAGGTTTTGGTGAGTTAATGCGTGCTGAGTCTTTAAAATTTGTACCAACTGCAATTCTTTCAAGACAAACAGCAGGATTAAGAGGAAGTTCACTTATTGTAAATCTTCCTGGAAAACCAAAATCTATTAGAGAATGTTTGGATGCAGTTTTTCCTGCTATTCCTTATTGTATTGATTTAATGGAGGGTCCTTTCTTAGTTTGTAATGAAGAAGTAATCAAGCCTTTTAGACCAAAGAAAAAGTAAGGATTGACTATGAAAAATATATTTATTTCATTAGTTATATCTGCAGGATTTTTTTTCCTTGCAAGTATGTTTTTTAATACACAACATTCTATTTTGATTGCATTAATTGCTCTACTTGTTGTAATGTGGACAAACGAAGCTTTACCAATTGGTGTTGTTTCGTTACTTCCTATTGTACTTTTCCCTGCATTTGGGATTTTGGATATTAAAACTACAACTGCAAATTATTCAAATACGACAATTTTTCTTTTTATGGGTGGTTTTATGATTGCTATTGCAACACAAAAAATCAATTTACATAAATATATTTCAAATAAATTATTAATGATTTTCCCTTCAACTCCTCGAGGAATGATTTTTTCATTAGCAATTACAGCTGCATTGTTAAGTTCGATATTATCAAACTCTACATCGGCATTGCTTTTAATTCCAATTGCTATATTTTTAACTGATAATATAAAATTCAAAGCAAGATTAGCTTTAGCTATTGCTTATGGATGTAGTATTGGTGGGATTATTACACCAATTGGAACACCTCCTAACTTGATTCTTATGGGATTTATGGAACAACATTCCATTGAACCAATTGCATTTATTCAATGGATTTTATTAACAGGACCATTAGCTATTGTTATGCTGATTTTAATTCCATGGGTTTTATCTTTAGGATTAAGTGATATAAAACTTGATAATAAACTTGACTTAAAAGAAAAGTTATTACCTGATCAAAAAAGATTAGTATATATCTTATTAGGATTAATTACACTTTTATTAGTAAACTCAAAAATCGAGCCTTATTATTCAGGATTAGGTCTTAATGAGACTGCAATATTATTAGGTTTTGGACTTTTAATGTTTGTTCCAAAAATAGGATTTATTACATGGGAAGATGCAAAAAATATTCCTTATGAAATTATCTTCTTATTTGGTGCTGGTTTTACAATTGCAAAAGCATTTTCAAATACAGGTTTAGCAAATGAAGTAGCAAATTATATGCTTTCTTTAACTGATTTACCTGTTGTTGTATTGATTTTAATGGTTGCTGCAATTATTACATTTACAACAGAGATTACATCAAATACAGCTCTTATTTCAATTGCGCTTCCTATTATTTATTCATTAGGTGAAGCTACACATATGGATATGACTTTATTATTGATGATTGCAACGATTTGTGCTTCTTATGCATTTATGCTGCCAATTGCAACACCACCAAATGCAATTGCAATGAGTAGTGGTGCTATAAAAGTAAAACAAATGGCAAAATTTGGTGTAGTATTTAATATTATTGGTATTATTGCTATTACTGCTATTGCCTTAGTTTACTGGCAATATTTTATATAAAAACTAAAGGAAGACTCTTTATTATAAGGAATCTTCTTATTTTGTACTTGATTCAATAGATAAAATCTTATAGCTTAAATATACAAAAGCAACTCCTGTTAAACCTTGAATACTCTTTTTTATAAATACTGATTGAAAAGCTTTTGATCCTTTCCCTAATAAAAATATAAAAGCAGTAAACCATATAAGTATAGTAAAAGTATGTATAGATACCAAAGTAAAAATATCTATTGTATTGGCTGTTTTAAAATTAATAAGTTGAGGAAGTGCAGCTAAATAAAACATAGATACTTTTGGATTTAGAATCTGAGTTAAAAAGCCTTCAAGAAAAAATATTTTATAAGTTTTCTTTTTATCTTTTTTTATAGGTTTATTTAATTTATTCTCTAATTTATTTTCTTTTTTAAATAGTGAATATAAAGATTTAAGACCTAAATATAATAAATACAATGCTCCTGTAACTTTTACAAGCATAAATAAATTTGAAGAAGAAAGTACAATTGCAGATAAACCAAAAAATGATAAAGCACCGTGAACATAGGTTGCTATAAAAATTCCAAAAAGATTACTCATTGCACATTTTTTACCATATAGAGGAACAGTTTTTAGAAAAAGTACACCATTGGGTCCTGGTGATATAACTAAAAGTATTGAAATACTAGCAAAGGTAATTATTGTTTCCATTGTCATAGAGTTGGCCTTATTTATAAGTTAAATAAATAATATCAGTAAAAATAAATAAATAGCTTAAATAGATTGAAATATATTAAGAGCATTTAGATATAATTCGCACTATGCAAGAAATATTAAAAAAACTAGATTTACATGACTATATAGAGTCATTCTCAAAATACTTAGCAAGACAAAAGTCTATTATCTTAGAAGGTGATATTAATCTTCATCATAAGTTAATAAAAGAATTAGAAAAATTTGATGTAAAAGCACCAAATGATGTTGCCAACTTGGATACAGCTTTGATGCATATCCAAAAGCAGGGTGTCTTAAAAATTGATGATATTATTGAATTTACAAAGATAATTAAATATTTTACATATTTAAAAAGATTTAATTTTGATGGAAAACTTCAAGAATGGATAGATAAGATTATTATTCCTGATGAAATTATGGCTATTTGTGATTATTTTGATGATAGATCAAAATTAAAAAATGGAATTAATGAAGAATTTGATTCAATCAAAGCTTCAATAACTGCTAATAAAGAGCAAATAAAACAAAGTTTATACAAAATTATCAATAATCAAAAAGTTAGATCTTACCTTGTTGATTCACAAGTTCATTATATAAATGGGGAAGAGTCATTACTTGTAAGAGGTGGCTTTAATCATATATTAAAAGCTTCTGTAATTGATAGATCAAACTCTGGATTTTTTTATGTACTTCCACATAGTGTAAGTGCATTAAAACAAAAACAGAATGATTTATTAAATAAACAAGAAGAAATTCTTTTAAAAATATGTAAGCAAATATCTTCTTTATTTGAAAAGAACTTAATGTTTCTAAAATTTATAAACAAAGAGTTTGATAGATTTGATCATTATCAAGCTAGATTATTCTTTGCAAAAGTAAGTGATAAAAACTTTATAATTCCTAGTAAAAAAAATGTAAATAAATTGGTTGATTTTTGTCATCCTGCACTTCATGACCCAAAACCTATAAGTGTTAATTTTACAAAATCTGTTGTAATGATTACAGGGGTAAATGCGGGTGGTAAAACTATGATGTTAAAATCTATTTTATCAGCAGTATTTCTTTCAAAATATCTAATCCCTTATAAAGCTCATCATGATACAACTATAGGAAATTTTAAATCAATAAATGCAGTTTTAGATGATCCTCAAAGTGTAAAAAATGATATTTCTACATTTGCAGGAAGAATGCAAGAGTTCTCAAAACTTTTCACAAGTAAAAATGCAATAGTTGGAGTTGATGAAATTGAATTAGGAACAGATTCAGATGAAGCAGCTTCATTATTTAAAGTAATAATTGAAGAATTAATAAAAAAAGATATAAAGATTATTATCACAACTCACCATAAAAGATTAGCCGCACTTATGGCTTCAAATGATGAAGTAGAATTAATAGCTGCACTTTATGATGAAGCAAATAGAAAACCAACTTATGAATTTTTACAAGGAACTATTGGAAGATCTTATGCTTTTGAAACAGCTTCAAGATATGGAATTCCAAATAATGTAGTTAAAAAAGCAAAAGAAGTTTATGGTGATGATAAAGATAAATTAAATGAATTAATAGAGCGAAGTAGTGAACTTGAAAAAGAATATAAGCTAAAAATTGAAAAATTAAATGGTGAAATTTCTAAAATGGAAAAATTATCAAAAAATTTAGAAGAGCAAAAAGAAACACTTGATGAGCATATTTATTCAGAAAAATCGAAACTACACAAAGAATATAAAGATGCTAGAGATGAAGCTAAAAAAGCTATTAAAGCAAAATTAGTAGGAGAATCTCATCAGCATTTAAATATTGCACATAAAAAAGCCAGTGAAATTAAAACTACAAAAGTTCAAGATCCAGTTGAGCTTAAAATAGGTGATAGAGTAAAATATAGAAGTACAAAAGGTACATTAGTTTCTATAAAAGGTACAAAAGCATTTATTGAAAATGATATGGGAATGAAAGTTCAAGTAAAATTAAATGATTTACATAAATCAGGAAACCCACCAAAACTAAAAAAAAAACCTATAAAAGCAACAGTAACAATTCAAAAACCATCATCAGGTCATGTAAAACTTGATTTACATGGACAAAGAAGCGATGAAGCTATTGGAAATCTAGATAAATTTCTATCAGATGCCCTAATAGCAGGTTTTGATGAAGTTTTAGTTTATCATGGAATTGGTACAGGAAAATTATCATATGCTGTTAAACAGTTTCTAGATACACATCCAAGAGTTGTAGGATATACAGACGCACATCCATCACAAGGTGGTTTTGGTGCTAAAGTAATAAAGCTTTAAAAGCTTTATTACTTTTTATTTATTCAAAGATTTTATAAAATCTTCAATAGTATTGTTTACATTTTTATTAGGTGCTTGAAGATAGTTTATAATATAAGAATCTTCTAATTCGCATACTCCAATACTTCTAGGTCGAACTGCTAAAACTTCAGGACTTGGAATCTCTTTTCCAAAACAAAATATTATATTTTTAGCATTTTTAATTTTAGGATCTATTTTGCCCATTTTTAAAGATAAAGTATGTGTATAATGATCAAATATCGCAATAAATGCAATAATGGGATGAGCATCAATTTTTAATTTTAGTTCATTTATAATTTCATCTACACTTTTAAATATCAACTCTTCTTTTTTAAATTCAACTTCAGAAATATGGTACTTATCTTTAAAAATCTTTTTCTGTAATTTATTCATTTATTTAATTGATAAGAAAGATTTAATTATACAATCCATTCTTTCTTTTATATCTTTCCCGTCTATATCCATATAATCAGATTGAATTTTGTAAACTAATTTTCCATCAACTTTAAAAGCAAATACAAGATAACCAGCAAAAAGTTTCGACTTTTTACCTTTTTTACTTGGGTCTTCTTTATCATTCTCATATATATAGTAATCAATTAACAGGTTTTTATCACTTGGTTTATTTGAAACAATGTATTTTTTTAATACATCATTTAATATCTTATCTGCTTGTTTAATATCTAATACATTAACTAAATAACTATCCATATATTTTGAATATTCTATATTTGATTTAATTGTGAAATTATTTGTTTCAATTAGATTATTAGCCTTCCATATTGGATCTTCGAAATTTATCTTTTCAAATGTTTTTGTTTTTTCTTGACACTCTAATCTTTTTTCATTTGGGTCAAATTTATTAACTTCTTCAAATACTGCAAATATTATGAAAGTTATAACCGATAGTATAACAATTGGTAGAATTTTATTCATAAGCTAACCTTATTAAAGTATTATAGTAAATACTAATTTATAGAATGATAGCAAATAAAATTTTATATGTCAATAATAATTTATATAAGTTGAAATTATAATTTAAAGTTTTGTTTTTATTAATATAACAAAGAAAAAAATCTTTGTTATATTATTTAGATAATGTTAAATTTATGTTTGAAGTTTTAATATTAATTTTTTTAGAAACCTTTATTTGTTTAGCTGGTATTTTCTTTGTTTCTAACAAATAATTCTTAATATTGTTTATTCTGCTTAAAGCAAGATTTGGAAGGTCTTCTTCATTTACTTTTTGTTTTGAAATAATAAATGATTCTAGTGTATTTTTATATGCTTTTTCATCATTTAAATATTTTTCTTGTAAAGGTTTAAGTTTCTGATCAAAATCTTCATATACTTCTTCTAATAAAGCAAGATAATTTTCTTTATAATCTTTTTTTTGTCTATTACCTAGTTCATTATAAATAAATTTATTAAATTTCATCGTTTTTAAAGCAAGTAAATCTTTGTCTTTATTATATGAAGGGTTAAACGCTAAAACAAGATTTGGACGTTTTTGTAATATTATGGAGATTTTATCAAGCGTCTCTTTTTGAATTGGAGTTATATCTTTTTCTCCATAATTAAAATTAACACTATTTATTTCATCTGCATCAAAACCGAATATTGATCCAAGTAAAGAAAATGGAGCTGTTATAGCTTTTGTAATTAAATTAACAAAGGCTTTCCAAACAATAGGGCCAATAGCAAACTTTGGATCATCCATATTACCAGAAACAGGTATATTTAAATCAATAATACCATTTGAATCTTCTAATAAAGTTATAGCTAATTCTAAAGGAAGAGAAACAGCATCTTTACTTTCTACTTTCTTACCAAGTTCTAATTTTGTTATTACAATATTATTCTTTGCATCAAGATTTGATTTTTTGATATTATATTTTAAGTCTAAGTCTAGTTTACCACTTTTTAATTCTTTACCGATAAATTTACCAGTATATGGTGTAAAGTTTTGCATAGATATATTTTTGAATATCATATTTATATCAGTTAAAATTTTTATATTTTTTGGATCTAAAATACCTGTAATTTGTGTTGTACCATATTTATCAACAATACCATTTACTTTTAATCTTGATGTAGAATCTATAGTTGTATCAAGTTTGGAAACTTTTCCATTTAATTTACTTATTATTGTTTTAAAAGGAAGAGGTAAGTTCTTATCTTCAAATGATAATGTCGCATCATTAATATTTATAGGACCAATATTTAACTTTGCACTTTTTTCATCTTTTTTCTTCTCTACAACTTCTTTTATTTCCGCTTTTGAAGTATTTTTTTCTAAAATTACAGATATATTTGGTTTTGATATATTTGCTTTTGAAACTTTTAAACCATTTTTACTATTTGAAATATTTGTAACACTAATATCTATATTTTTAGCAATAATATTTGTTTTGTCTTTTTTATTGATAAGCGAAATATTTGGATTATAAATTCTAAGTGATTCAAGACTTAATAAATCTTTGTTCTGTTTTATTTTATTTATATTTACTTCTGTTTGTTCTGAGTCAATGTTTAATTTATTTTTATTATCTCTAAGTTTTAAGACACCTTGTTTAATATTTACAGTTTTTATTGAAATATCATCTTTATTAAGTAAAAAAGAGTTGATATTACCATTTATTTTATTCATGTCAAGTTCTAAGCTATTAGCTTTATCATTAAATTTAAGACTTGGTGTATCAAGTTTGATACTAGTGATTGAAACAAATGATTTTATAATATTTAAATCATTTGTAATCAAGTTAGTATTTGTCGTTTGAATATTCATTTTATTTTTTGAATCTTCAAATGAAATTTTTGGAGTATTTACATTTATTTTATTGATATAAATATCTGAACCTTTGATTTTAAGACTATTAATATTGATGTTTGGTTTATTAAGATTAATATCAAGGGCAGATTTTTTATCTTTAAAAGAGAAATTATTTTTCTCAATATTGATATTTGAGATATTAATATCATCATTTGCAATTGCTAACTTATCAAATGAAATTTTACTATTATCTGAGTTTATAAGCATTGAGTTATTGTTATCAAGATATTCAATATTTGGATTTGATATTTTAAAATTACTAACCGTAATATCTGAACCAGCAACATTTATACTTGAAACATTTGTACTAAATTTTTTAGTATCAACTGCTATATTACTTGTTTTATCTGTAAAAACAAAATCTGAATTTGTTTGTTTTAAATTTGTTAATAATATATTCCAAGGTTTTGAAGGTGTTGAAATAGTTTCATCTTTTGTTGTAGGTTTTTTTTCACTAGTAGAAGATTTAAATAAATTTGCTAAATTTACACCACTTTTATCTATGATTAGTTTTGTATATAAATCTTTGATTTGAATATCATTAAGTTTTACATCTTGAGTTAATAAATCAAAATCTAATCTTGATACTAATAACTTATTAAGTTTAATAATATCTTCTTTATTTTTACTCATATTAATATTGTTAAGTTCTAATTTACTTGTATTAAATTTTAGATTAAAATCTTTTTGTATATCAATATTATAGTTTATTGCTAAATCTAAACTAGCTTCTTCATTTATATCAAAATCAATTATCTCTTTTTGTTGATCTAAAATCTCTTTTAATCGTAAATCAATAATTTGAGCTTTACCGTACATTTTAAAAGGTGATACATTAAAAGCACCCGTAACAATCAGCTTTGTATGTTTATTTATATTCAATTCCAAATCATTTGAAGCTAGAATATTTTTATATGTTCCTACATCGTATAAAGTATAGTTAGAATTTTCTATAGAAAGATGATAAGGCTTGTCTTTTGTAATCTTTGTGTAGTTTACATTTAGATTTTCAAGTTTTATTTTAGATATTAAAAATTTTATATCTAATGAACTTTCATCTTCTTTTAGTTCTTCTTTAACTTCCGTTTCTTTTACTATCTTTGATAAATTTATATTTCCATCAAGATCTTCAACAACATCAACAACGGGATCTTTTAGTAAAATTTCATCTAAGCTTATATGTGCTTCAAACATTGAACGTAATAATGCAATATTTAATGTAAGTTCTGAAAAGCTTATTATTTCTTTATTTTCTTTATCAACTAAAGCTAAGTTATGAACTTTCGCCTGTGCTATAAATGGATTGAATTCAACTCTTTGCACGGTAGTTTTTAATACTAAATTTTCATCTAGGTTTTTTATTAACTGATCTTTTATAACTATAGGAATTAATTTAAAGCCTATAACTATATAAACAGCTAGAAAAAAGCAAAGCCAATAAAAATATTTTTCAATTTTTCCCATTATTTATCCTCTATTATTTATTTTATATTTCGTATAGTATATTAGATTATAACAAATATAATATCAATTTTGATACAATTCACGCATTAAAAAGGAAACAAATGACAGTAATAGAACTTTTTCAAAAATTATTAAGATTTAACTCAGTAACTCCCAATGATGATGGGGCTTTTGATTTTATACAAGAGTATTTAGGTTCTCGATGGACTTGTATAAATGTTGATGTAAAAGATACAAAAAATAGAGTATATTATAAAAAATTCAACGACAAGCCACAGCACTTATGTTTTGCAGGTCATATAGATGTAGTACCTCCAGGTGAGGGTTGGGATGTTGATCCATTTGCTGCTGATATTATTGATGGAGTAATAACTGCACGAGGTGCGCAAGATATGAAAAGTGGAGTAGCTGCTTATTTGTATGCTTGTAAACATGCAAAAGATTTTGATGGAACTTTATCAATTTTGATGACATCAGATGAAGAAGGTGAGGGAACTTATGGAACTATTAAAGCCTTAGAACATTTAAAAGAAATAGATTTTATTCCAAATTTTGCAGTTGTAGCAGAACCAACTTGTGAAGAAGTATTTGGAGATGCAATAAAAGTTGGACGTCGTGGAAGTATCAATGGATATTTACATATTCAAGGAAGACAAGGACACGCTGCATATCCAGAAAAAGGAATAAACCCAATACACCAAATAGCACCAATTTTAAACAAAATAGCAGCTCACGACCTAGATAACGGTGATGAATATTTCGCACCATCAAAAATGGTATTAACAGATATGAGATCTGGAATGCAAGTTACAAATGTAACACCAAATAAATTGGATTTAATGTTTAATGTAAGAAACTCAACAAATACAAAAAAAGAAGATGTCGAAGCATATATAAAAAAAGTATTTGGTCATTTAGATTATTCATTACGAACTACACAAGGCTCTTTCCCTTTTGTAACAAATAAAGAATCAAAAGTAGTAAAAGCAATGGAAACATCAATAAAAGATGTTCTAGGAGTTACAACAAAACACAGTACAGCTGGTGGAACATCTGACGCCAGATATTTCGGAGCATTTGGAATCGAAGCTATTGAATTTGGAGTAATAAACGACACAATTCATAGTATAGGGGAGAGAACTACAGTAAAAGAAGTAGAAGGATTATGTGAAGTTTATATGGATTTGATTGAGAAGTTTTAGATAAATGAGATTACTTTTTATCTATTTTTATAAAGATTTTGGAACTTTTGAAAAGGGTTCAATAATTCATTTATCAAAAAAATATAAATTTTCTTTTGATGAACAGAAATCTAAAGAAAATGAATTTTATTTTAAAAAAATAAAGAATGATGAATTTTTAGAAGATTTTTATTCTAGTACAATTGATATTGGTTTATTAATTGGTGAAAATGGAACAGGTAAAAGTGTACTTTTAAATTCAATTCGCGATAAAGAAAATGATTATTCTATTTGTGTATATGAAGTTAATAATACTTTTTATATGATAGAAAGTAATTTGTTTGAAATAAAAAATAATATTCCATTTAAAAAAGATGATAGTTTAATAGTCAAAATAGATGATAAAAAGATTGATAAGAAAAGAGAGTTCAAATCAATATATTATAGTTCTTTATTAGAAAAGACTAATACTAATTTGAATGACGATTATGACATATCTGAAATCAAATTGCTTAATGAAATAAATGATAATAATTTAGATGATAAAATCAATCAATTAGAAATATATGATTTATACAAGATGAAAGAGTTTGGCTACTCAATTAAAACTGATTTATCTGAAACATTTTTTGAAGATGCAAAAGAAATGCTAAAAAACTCTTATATTAATTTATTTGAAAAAGTAATTGAAATATGTAAAAGAGATAAAAAGTATGATGATTTTGAAATTTTTTTTAATGAAATTCCTGAATTTATCATTGAAGATATAAGAAAATACTTTTTTAAAGAAAATGATGTTTTTATAAATGATATTAAAAATGATTCTTCTTTAGTTAATACATATTTAAATGAATATGAAAATGATATTGATATATTTTTTAAGAAAAATAAGATAAATAAAGATGAAGCATTAAAGTCTTTAGATAAATTAATAGATGATAAAAAAGAAAGTATATTTAATAGTACTTTCTTTAAAAACTTAAATGAGATAAATTTTGATATTAAAACTCCAGATTTAGAAAATATTTTGAAAAAATTAAGGAGTCTTTTTCCTAATGATTTATATCAAGAAACTATTAATGTAAGAGAATTAGAAAATCTTAGAATAAGTGAATATTTTTATGTAAAAAAATTATTTAATAAATGTATAGAAATATTAAAATCAATGAATGAGTCTGTAGATGATAAAAGAATGTTTTTTGATTTATATCAACTTATTTATTTAAAAAATGAAATGAAGGTAAGTGATTTTATTATTAAAGATTTTATCAAAAAGAATAAGATTAAAGATTTATTACTTTTAGATAAAAAAGTGACTCATCTTAGTTTATCTTCTGAAGGGAAAAAACATACAGATTATAAAGAAAAAACAATAAGAGAAATTAAAAATATTATTGAAACTAATTATTCATTATTTTATAATCTTCTAGCTAATGATTTAGAAAATTTAGATGATAAGATATTTAAACTTTTAGTGATAAAAAGAATGGAAAAATTTAAGAAAAATGATAATCTAAAAGATAGAGATAAAATACTTACTCGTTATAGAACAATATATTGTTATTTAACAAAGTTTTTAAAGTTAAAGAATATTGATAGTAAAGAAAAAAAAGAATTATATAAGACACTTTTTATTAAGAATAATAGACCTAAAGGTATAGATTTAGAGTTTAGTTTGAAAGTAATTTATAATAGATATATAAGTGAAAATGAATCACCATTAGAAAACAAAGAAAATCCAAATATGGATAAATATTATAAATTTATAGAAAATTCTGTAAATCCATTTGCTTTTACTTATGACCCTCCAATTTCTTCAGGACAAAAAGCAAAAGATATAATAAATGCAAGAATAAACAATGCAATTGGAAAGATTAAGGAAAAGAATTCAAATGAAAATATTTTAATTCTTTTAGATGAAGCAGATTTAAAACTCCATCTTGAATGGCAAAGAAAGTTTGTTTTTGAATTAATACAATTCCTAAATAAATATACAAATAATAAGTTTTATATTCTATATGCGACACATTCACCTATGATTTTATCAGATATAACTAGCGATAGAGTTGTTTTTCTAGAAAAAGAAGAAAATGATAAATTTTCAAAAGATAAACAAGAATTTGATGATAAAAATAAACTAAAAATCAAAAGTACTTTTGGTGCAAATATCTATGATATTTATAATGATAGTTTCTTTGTAGATGATTTTATGGGTGAATTTGCACAAACAAAAATAAAAGAAGTTATAGGATTAATAAAACAGTACAAAATCGAAAAGAAAAATATCTCATCAGAAGAAATACTTAAAGCCAAAAAAATCATATCAAATATAGGTGAACCACTCTTAAAAAATAAATTAGAAGATGAAATCAAATCATTATTTGAAGATGATATTGATATATCAATTATTGTAAAAACTTTAAAAAATAAAAGCTTTGAAGAGATAAAAGAAGAATTAAATAAGTATAGTAAGGATAAACAAAATAAGATTTTAGAACAATTATTTGGAAATCAAAATGATAAAAGTTGATAATAGTGCTGAAAAAAGAGTTTTTTCAAACTCTGATAAAAAAGATGTTTTAATTTTAAAGCAAAAAATAATTAAAAAAATTGAAGAAATCGAAAAAACAACTAAGAATTATGATGATTTATCATTTTATGAAAATGAAAATTTTAGTGATAACATTTCTGTATTAAAATTTAAAAAACTGATAGATAAAGAAATCAATAATTTATTAAGAAGTAAATTAACAAGTAGTTTTAAAAATGAGTTAAGAGTTCTGAAAAAGGACTTATATCTTTTATTAATTGCTGATATAAATACAATAAAAAATTATTTAAAAGTTAAAATTGATTCAAACTCTTTATTAATTTGGAAAGAAGATAAAAAGTTAAAATCATCTGATTTTAAGAAATATCAAAAAAAATTCGAAAATTTATATCAAAAAAATTTAAGTCAAGTAAGTTCATCTTTTAAAAAACCATTTTTCACCTTATTTGAAAATATGAATGTTTGTCCATATTGCAATAGAAATTTTATAAATCCAATTTATAAAGAAAATAGTGTAGGTGGAGATAATAAAAATCAATCACCTGATATAGAACATTTTTTTCCAAAATCTATATATCCTTTTTTATCTCTTAGTATTTCAAATCTTTTGCCATCTTGTGCATTCTGTAATAAAATAAAAAGCGATGTAGATACTTTTAAAGAAAATTGTTTAAGTCCTTATGAAATTAAAGAGGATGATTTTAAATTTGATTTTATATTAACAGCTGAAAAATCAAAAAAATTAAAAATAATATCAAAAGATAAAACTTGTAAAAATTCAGATATTTTACATTTGGAATCTTTATACAATGAAGTTCATAAAGAATATATAAATGATATTTTTGATGATGTATTAAAATATCCTAAAAGCAATAGGACTTTTCTAGATACATTTGATATTTTAACAGAAAATGATTATAAAAAGATATTTAGAAATTATCCCAATGAAAAAGATTTTAATAAACATCCCTTATCAAAAATGACAAAAGACCTATATACTCAAATAAAAAGTTTAACAAAATGATAAAGTTACTTTACATTTGCCATAATATACCTACAAATGATAAGTACTTTTATCATTAAATAAAAAAATCTAGGAGTTAGCTCTTGCAACTATACGAAATTGGAAAACAAATCAAAACATTAAGGGAAGCTAAAAAACTAACACAAGAAGAACTAGCTTCAAACTGTGGTATTAGTAGAGTAACTTTAGGAAAAATCGAACAAGGAAAACTTGGTAATACTTCTGTTAAAACTTTAGATTTAGTATTAGCTATGTTAGGACTTGAAATTGAGTTTAAAACTATTAATAATTTTGGTTTACCAAGTTTAGATGAACTGTAAAAAAGTGAAGTAAATCAACTACTTAATCCTCTTTGATTACCAAATAGTATTACACAAATACCTGTAAAGATAATAAAAGAGCCTATAATATCCCATTTATTAAACATTTGTTTTTCTATAAAAAATAGCCATGCAAGAGATGAAACTATATAAACTCCTCCATAAATTGCATAAGCTCTTCCTGCAAACTCTAGGTTTACTTTAGTAAGAGTATATGCGAAAATGATAAGTGAAACAAAACCTATAACTAACCAAAAAGAAGGTTTTTGTAGTTTGAAATAAAGCCAGAAACTGTAACATCCTAATATTTCAAAAAAAGCTGCGAAAAAAAAATTCCAAATTCTTTTATCATTTAAATTCTCCATGTAATTAAGGATTTGACTTTATAGAAAATATTATTAAATAAACCTTTATTATCATAATTTTTAATAATGATAAAACTACTTTATACTTATTATCTATAAAAGATACATAAAAAATAAGTGGAGACTCCTTTTGTAGAATAAGTCGAGTTACTTTAGGAAAAATTGAGCAAGGAAAACTTGGCAATACCTCTGTTAAAACTTTGGATTTAGTTCTAGTAAATCTATGGCTTGAAATCGAATTTAAAACTATTAATAATTTTAGATTACCAAATTTAGATGAATTATAAAATAATTCGCTAATATTTAAAAAAGGAAAAACAATGCCAAATATGATATATGGAACAGCATGGAAAAAAGAAAATACTACAAAACTTGTAGAAGATGCTCTTTTATCAGGGTTTAAAGCTATTGATACCGCTTGTCAACCAAGACATTATCATGAGGATTTAGTAGGGCTTGGATTAGAAAATGCTTTTAAAAAAGGTATTAAAAGAGAGGATATTTCTGTACAAACAAAATTTACACCAATATCGGGACAAGATGTAAATAATATGCCTTATTTTACACATGATGATATTATTATCCAACTTGAGAAATCTTTTTTAAAATCAAAAGAAAACCTAAAACTTGATTTTATAGATTCATATTTGATTCACTCACCTTTTAATCCAATTGAAGATATGGTAAAGGTTTATAGAACTATGGAAGAGTTTGTACAAAATGGTGAAGTAGGGCAGTTAGGTATTTCTAATTGTTATGATTTAAAGCTTTTTATATATTTATACGATATTGCAAAAATTAAACCAAAAGTTTTACAAAATAGATTTTATGCTGATTCAAAGTATGACAAAGAGTTAAGAGAATTTTGTAAACAAAAAGATATTACATATCAAAGTTTTTGGTCATTAACTGCAAATCCACATATTTTAGCATCAAAAGAAATTAGTGATTTAGTTAAAAAATATGAAAAAACAAAAGAGCAAATCTTTTATAAATTTTTAAATCAGATTGGTATAACACCACTTAATGGCACAAGATCAAAAGAACATATGAAAGAAGATTTACAAATTGATGAGTTTGTATTAGAAGAAAATGAAGTTGATTGTATTAAAAGTTTATTAAACTAAATGACAAAAGAATTTAAAGCACATTTATATGTATTACTTGCAACTTTTTTAGTTGGAGGTTCGTTTATCATATCTGAAAAGTTATCTGGAATTATCGATCCAATTTCAATTACTCTTTATAGATTTGTTATTGCATCTGTTTGTCTAGCTCCTTTGATATTTTTAAAACAAAAGTATAGAGTTAAACTAAAAAATACATTTAAAAGAGCAATGATAATTAGCTTTTTTTATTCAGTATTTTTTATTGGAATGTTTAATGCTCTTGAATACACAAGTGCAATTAATATAGGAACTATATTTACTTTAACACCGTTATTAACAGGAATACTTTCAATATTTATTTTTAAGCAATATATCTCAAAGAAACAATATTTAATATATTTGATTGGAATAGTTGGGACTTGTATTGTTGTTTTCAAAGGTGATTTGAGCTTATTTTTAAGTATGAGTTTAAACAAAGGTGATATTATCTTTTTATTCTCAATAATATCAATGGCTTTATATTTAATTAGTACCAAACTTTTCTATAAAGAAGATGATGAACTTCTTGTTGTAGTTTTTCTTACTTTAGTAGGTGGAATTATTTGGATGGGTCTTGTTTTATTGTTTTTAGATATTCCTTTGGAATGGGAAAAGATACAAGGTGAATTGTTTATTTATATGTTATATCTAAGTATTCCTGCTACGCTTATTACTGTATATTTATTTCAAAGAACAACTATAGTTTTAGGACCGAGCAAAGTAATGGCTTATTCATATTTAAATCCTGCAACAGTTGCTATATTGCTCTTTATATTTGAAGCAAAGATAATTAGTTTTGAAATTATTATTGGTATTTTAATCTCATCAATAGCGACATTTATACTTTTAAAAAAGAGATAAATAAATATTATCAAACAATAACAAGATTTTAGATATAATCACGGACATTAAAAAAAAGGATAAAAATGGAACAATTACCAAATTGCCCAAAATGTAACAGCGAATATACTTATGAAGATGGTTCATTATTAGTTTGCCCTGAATGTGCTTACGAATGGACTGTTGATGCAAATGCACAAGAAGAAGATGCAGAATTTACAGTAAAAGATGCAAATGGTGCAACATTAAGAAGTGGAGATGATGTTACTATAGTAAAAGATTTAAAAATCAAAGGTAGTTCTTCTGTTATTAAAGTTGGTACAAAAATCAAGAATATTAAATTAGTTGAAAGTGCAGATGATCACAATATTGACTGTAGAATTACAGGTGTTGGTGCTATTAAAATCATTCCTAAATTTGTAAAAAAATCATAATGGTGAAAACAACAAGAGTTAAAAATCTTATGATTAGTGGTAAAACTATTACTACAAATAATAAAAATGAAATGAATGAGCAAACAGCAAAAATACAAACTCTTTGGGATGATTATTCAGAAGAAAATGTATATAGTGCAACTCATGATAAAGCAAATAATAGCTCAATGTATGGTGTTTATTCAAATTATATATCAGATTTAAATGGTGATTATGATGTTACTGTTGGTGTTGAAGTTACAAAAGCAAAAAATGCAATTGTAATAAAAGATGAAAAATATTTAGTTTTCAAAAAAGAGGGTGAATTACCACAAGTTGTAATTGATACGTGGACTGAAATTTGGGAATATTTTGAAAATAATACTGAATATAAAAGAGCTTATACAATTGATTTTGAACATTACACAAAAGAAGATGAAATAGAAATATATATTTCTATAGAAAAATAAGTATATTTATATATACTTATTTTTTGTTATTATTTTAAGTCTACACCATATTTTTTAAGCATATTAGGCCAAGCTACACTTTTCCCATCTTTATCAAATACAGCAGGCGTTCCCTGAACACTTAATTTTGTAGCAATTTCCATTTGCTCAGCTAGTTGTGCTTCTAGTTTTGCTAATTCATCTTTAGAATATTTTCTATTTTTATATCCCTCATCACTTAATTCAAGATTTAACATTGCATCAATTTTTTCTTTTTGAGTTTTTTTACTCATAATATAGATTGACATATCTTTTGCATTTTTATGCATTTCTAATGGATAATAGAAAACTCTAATTTTTACATTTTTTTCAATTTGAGAAAAATATTCTTCAAATTTCTTACAATATGGACATTCAGGATCTGTAAATAAGAAATACTCATCTGTTCCACTTCCATAAACAAATGATTCTTTACCTCTAACACCTGTTAAATCAGCAGGTATACTAACACTTGCGCCAGATTCTGTATCAATTACTTCACCTGTAATTAAACTTTTTTTATCTTTTGTTAAGAAAACTTGATCATTATTACCTTGAACATTGATTTTTAAAGCATATAAATTTCCTATATCATAAGCTTTTGTAATACTAATTTGAGCTCGTTTAAATAATTCAAGGTTTTCTATTTGTTTTACTTCATTTTTTGATAATTCTGTTGCTGCATTTAGACTTGTTGTTACAACTGCAGCTAAGAATAACTTTTTTGTCATTTGGATCATTAAATTTTCCTATATTAAATTTGTGGCTAATATTACTGTTTTTGTGTTAACAAATAGTTAAGAGAAATTCTCTTATATAATTAGTTTGAAGATAATACCTGTTGATAAAAATGAAATTAAAATCCCATAACCTACAATTGCTACACTCAATCTTGGTGCTAATCCAGCCATTGAAGCCATTGCCCCAGCTGTAATCATTGGTGCCATTCCTGCTTCAAATATTGATACTTGTCCTGCTAAATTATTCCATCCAAATAAGCTAATTGCAATATATGCAATTAAAGGTGCTATTGCTAGTTTTATTATAAGAGCAATACTTAAAGGTGTAATATCATGTTTAGGTAATTTAAATTGTAGTTGTAAACCAACCGCAACTAAGGCTATAGGTACTAAAGTATTAGCAAATGTTGAAAGTATATTTATAATAACTGGTGGAAATGTTTGACCTATGAAAAGTAAAGCAATCAGAAGTGCTAAAAATGATGGAAAGGTAACTATTTTTTGGACAATAAGCTTAAAACTTAAATTAGAATTTGATGAATAAAAAGCAGTGATAAAAGCTCCATATATAGCAAGTGCTAGAAAACTACCTAGTTGATCATAAATAAGAACAAAAGGAAGAGCTTCTTCTCCAATATATGCATTTATTATTGGAATACCCATTATTGAACTATTTGTTAAAATAGCGACTAAAAGCAAGCTTCCTGTTATTTCTTTATTCCAATTTAAAAATTTTGAAATACCAAGCACAAGTAGAGCAGATAAAAGCATAACTATCCATGCAATTACAGCTGGAATCAAAATATCTAAAGAAAAGTTTAGCTTAGGGACTTGCAAGAATATTATTGCAGGTAAAGAAATATAAATAATAAATTTATTTAGTATATTTGGGGTTTCTTTAGGAAATATATCCAGTTTTTGTAAAACATATCCAATAATAATTGCAAGCGCAATTAAAGCAAAATTCTCCATATATATTTCTCCTTAATTATTTTCCAATTATAACAGAATATTATTAATATTCATTTACTTACCTAAAGTAAAGTAAGAGATATTTAAGTTGATTATATATATAATTTTCGAAACAATATAAGAAAGTAATATCAGATGAAAAAAATTTTAATTATAAATGGACATCAATACTATGATGAAGTTGCGAAAGGTGAATTAACTCAAACTTATATAGATAAGGCAAGTGAATTTTTTAAAAATAATGGTTTTGAAATTAAATATACTCATATTGAAAAAGGTTACAATATTGAAGAAGAGTGTGAAAAGTTTGAATGGGCTGATTATATACTTTTACAATTTCCAGTTTTTTGGATGAGTGTTCCGTGGATTGTAAAAAAATACTTCGATGAATCACTTATTCAAGGAAGACAATATTCTAGTGATGGAAGAAGTAGAAGTGATGCTTCTAAAGCTTATGGAAGTGGTGGTTTATTACAAGGTTCAAAATATATGTTATCTTTAACTTACAATTGTCCAAGTTCAGAGTTTAATAATAAAGATGGTTTTTTTGATGGTTTAACAATTGATGAAGCACATATTGCAACTCATAAAACTTTTCAATTTTGTGGATTAGAAGCTCTTGAAACTTATTCGGTTCACGATATTTTTAAAGGTGATTTAGATTTAGAACTTGAGTTAAATAGATTTGAAAAAGTATTAAGTAAAAACTTTTTACAAAAATAGGAAAAATTATGAATGAAGTTATTAGACAATTAGCAAATAGAAAATCTATTAGACAATTTACAGGACAAAGTGTTAGTGTAGAAGATTTAGAGCTTATTATAAAAACAGCACAAAGATGTCCTACTTCTATAAATGGTCAACAAATATCACTTGTGTATACAAGAGATAAAGAAAAAATAAAAGAAATAGCAAAATTATGTGGCGGACAAGAGCAAGTTGCCTCAGCAGATGTTTTTATAACTATTGTAGTAGATTTTAATAGAACAATTTTTGCAGTTGAACAAGTAGGAGAAAAACATTTAATTGACCAATCAGCAGAAGGTGTTTTAGTTGGAGCTGTTGATGCTGGGATTATGTTAAATGCAATTCAAGTATCAGCTGAAAGTTTAGGTTATGGAACAACTGCAATTGGTGCTGTTAGAAATGAACCTGATGCTATGATTAAACTATTAAATCTTCCAGCAAAAACATTTCCAATAGTTGGTACAACAATTGGTGTTAGTACAAAAGAAGCGAAGGAAGCACCACTTAAACCTAGAATTCCAATAGAAGGATTTGCTTTTGAAGATACATATAATGATAAAGCAGTAAAAGATGGTGTATTAAAGTATGAAAAACAAATGAAACAATATAGAGAAGATAATAATATGAATTATCTTCAATCATATTGCGAACAAACTGCAAATTATTATAAAAATATTTATTTTAGAAAAATTGCTGCAAATTATAAAAATCAAGGTTTTGAATTTAAAGATTAGATTTAAATAATAAAATTAATATAAAGGATAAAAATGAGTCAAATTATAGTTGTTGCAAATGCTAAAGTAAAAAAAGAGTTTATAAATGAAGTATATTTAGAAATTCAGAAATTACATAAAGCTACACATGCAAATGATAAAGGTTGTATCCAATATGATGCACATAAAAATATTGAAGATGAAAATGTTTTCACTTTTATTGAAACATGGGCAAGTATTGAAGATTTAGAAGAACACTCTAAAAAAGAGCATTTTTTAGATTTTGTTAAGAATATTGAAGGCAAAATTGAAAGTCTAGAAGTAAATAAATTAATAAAACAAAATATATAAAAGGATGAGAATATGAACAAGACATTTATGGAAGCAATGGATTTCAGACATGCGTGTAAGGCATTTGATGATACAAAAAAAATATCTGATGAGGATATGAATTTTATTTTAGAAGCAGGAATTAAATCACCTTCATCTTTTGGTATGGAACCTTGGAAATTTTTAGTTATAACAAATGAAGAGTTAAAAGCAAAAATAAGACCATTTTGTTGGGATCAAGTTCAAATTACTTCTTGTTCACATTTAGTAATCGTTTTAGCAGCAATTGATAGTGTTAAAGTTGAATCAGGTTTAGTTAGAACTAAATTAGGAAGAAAAGGTTTCCCTGATGATAAATTAGAATTTTATGTTGGAATTTATGGTTCACATTTAAAAGATGTTTTAAATAGTGATGAAAATATTTATTCTTGGACTGCAAGACAAACTTATATTGCTATTGGAAATATGATGACAGGTGCTGCTTCAAAAGGTATTGATTCTTGTCCTATTGAAGGTTTTGAAAAAGAAAATGTAGAAAAAGTTTTAGGACTTGATACATCTAAATTCCAAGTTTCTTGTGTACTTCCTTTTGGATATAGATTAAACGAACAATCACCACAAGTTCGTGAACCTTTTGAAAATATAGTTGAGTTTATAAAATAATCAACTATATTTTACAAAGAGTTGGGGCAAAGGCTTTTGTTCCAACTCTTACTTTATCTCCTACCTTATAATCACTAGCTTCATCTTCGCATAATACAACTTCAACTAATTGCTGACCAATTGCAATAATAGCAATATAAATTACATCAGTTTTAATAATATCTAAAATTTCACCTTCAAAAGAAAACTTTTGAGAACCAGATGTTTTTAATAATACTTGCGTTGCACTACCATCATTTATAACTTTCCCTTGATTTAAAACTATAACACGATTAGCTAAATGATAAATTTCACTAGGGTCATGGCTTACCATTATTGTAGTTGTTTCAAACTCTTTATGTAAAGTTAGTATTTCATTTTGGAGTTTTATTCTCATATTTGGGTCTAAGGCTGAAAGTGGTTCATCCATTAGTAAAACTTTGGGATTATTCATCATAGCTCGACAAAGAGAAACTCTTTGCTTTTGTCCACCACTTAGTGTATTTGTAAACCTTTTTGATAATTGTGTTAATTCTGTAATATCCAAAAGCTTCTTTGCAAGAGCCTTATCTTTATTTACATATAAAAGATTTTGTTCAACACTCATATTGTCAAATAAAGCATAATCTTGAAAAACAAAACCGATTTTTCGCATTTGAACAGGTAAAAAAGTTTTTTCATCAAGCCAAATTTTATCCTCAACACTAATTGTTCCCTTAGCCTCTTCTAATCCAGCAAGAATACGAAGAAGTGTAGTTTTTCCACTTCCACTTAGCCCTGAAAGAGCAATAAAATCACCTTTTTTTATCTTTAAATTTACATCCAAAGGCATTGAACCATTTGAACCGTGTAGTTGTTTGTTTATTTTTATTTTAATCATACTAAACCGTAAGTGTTGACCATTTTTTATCATTTTGTAGGGCTTGGTTTAGTAAATCACCTGTATGATTACAAATAATTCCTCTTTTTTCTAGCTTTTTAACTACTCCATATTCTTGCGCACAAACGATGCATGCACTAAATTCAACGCCATCTTTTTGGATTTCTTTTACTTTTTTTCTGATTTTTTTACTTTTTATAACTGATTTTATTGAAGCACCCCAAAACATAATATGTACTCTTTTCCAATATCCTCTTGGTATTGAAACTCCGCCATAAAGTAGGGGGAACTTTAAAATACTGTCAATATTTCCTGTTGATATAACTATTAATAAATTTTCTTTTTTCATCTTTTTCTCCTAAATAAATGTTTTCTTTTGTTTTGCATTAAAAATATATACTGCAAATAAAACCATAAAACTCATAACTAACATAATAGCACTGTAAATATGAGCATTAGCATAATCTAAAACTTCAACATATTCATATATGGCTACTGATGCAACTTTTGTTTCTTCTGGAATACTTCCTCCAACCATTAAAACAACTCCAAATTCTCCAACTGTATGTGCAAATGTTATGATAATTGCAGTTAGAAGGGCAGGTTTGATATTTGGTAGGGCAACATTAAATAGTGTTGTAAATTGGCTTTTACCACTAATATAACTAGCTTCAATCATATTTTTATTTAGAGCTTCAAAGCCACTTTGCATTGGTTGAACCATAAAAGGTAAGCTATAAAAACAAGAAGCAACGACCAAACCTGTAAAATTAAAAACTAATTTTATTCCAAAGTATTCATTAAAAAAACTTCCAATTGGTGAATTTAAAGATAATACATAAAGTATATAAAACCCTAAAACAGAAGGTGGCAATACAATAGGAAGTGCTGTTAGAGCTTCAATAAATGGTTTTGACTTTGATTTTGTTTGAGATAAATACCAAGCTAGGGGAAGTGCAATTATAAATAATATGATTGTTGTAGAAAGTGCTAATTTAAGAGATAATATAAAAGGTTCTAGATTTAGGTTTGTTAAATAGTTCATTATGTTATAACCTTTTGTATTGATAAATCACTTGCTTTTACAAAAGCAGTTACTTTGTCTTTTTCTTCTAGGTTCATTCTGTTTACAGAGTTTGTTGTAATAATACTTGTGATTATAGTACCTTTTACATCTAATTTAAGAGAAGATAACAGTACACCTTTATCTAGTTTATCTATTATACAATCTAGTTTGTTCGATAAGCTAATATCTCCTATAAAATTCTTTGCTATTGAAATATGAGATGCATTTACTTTTAATATTACACTTTTCCCAACATATATATCTGAAAGTTCTAAACTCATCATTGATAAGTTTATTCCTTTGAAATCAAATTGAGCAATAGTAAGATTATCTAAACTATCTATTTTGCTTACTATTGCTTCTAATTTATTCATTTTACTAAATATCCATACTTTTCAAAAATTGCTTTTGCTTTTTTACCTAAAATAAAATCATAAAAAGCTAAGGCTTCTTTATCATTCTTTGCTTTTTTCAATATTACTATACCTTGATTTATTGGAGTATATAGTTTTGCATCTACTTCTTTCCAATTTATATTTTCTTTGTATTGTGTCATTTTACTTGAATACAAAGATGATTTTGCAACCATTCCAATATCAGTTGCTGTAACTGCATAAGAAATTGTTTGAGATATTGATTCTGCAAATACAAACTTAGATTTAATATTATTAAAAACTTTTGCATTTTTTAATGCTTCAAAACTTGCTTTTCCATAAGGAGCTGTTTTAGGATTTGCAATTGCAATTTGTTTTATACCTTCATCTTCTAAGAGTGTTTTTATATCTTTTGAATAATCTAAATTTTTACTACTAAAAAATGCTAATGAACCTTTTGCATAAATTACTGGTTTATTTATTGCATAAGCATTATCATATAAACTTTGTGGATATTTCATATTTGCAGCCATAAATAAATCATATGGTGCACCATGTGTTATTTGTGCAGTTAGTTTTCCGCTACTTCCTAAAGTTACATTTACTTTTGTATCAGGATTTTTTACATTAAACTCTTTTATTAGTTCTTCTATTGCGTAAGATACATTAGCTGCAACTGCAACAGTAATAGTTTTTGCGTTAAGGTTTAATCCTAGTAAAACCATAACAATTATTAGTTTGTTAATCATTTAAATACCTTTAATTAGTTACCAATCATAATATCAGAAGATTTTATAATTGCATATATTTCTTGATCTATTTTAAGATCCAACTGTTTTGCTGATTCACTTGTGATTACAGAAGTTATTACATCTGCATCATTTACTAAGACATTAACTTCACAATTAACTTCACTAAAAGTTAGTTTAGTGATATGTCCTTTTATTTTATTTCTTGCACTAAAACCTTTTAATTCATTTGTTGCAATCATTACATTATTTGATTTGAAAACTGCGATAACTTCTTTTCCTACTTCGAGTAATAAGTTATCAACAGAATTTCTTGAAATTGAAGAAACTAATCTTTTATTACTTTTTGTTCTTAAAATAATATTTGCATTTACCTTATCAATATTAATCTCTTCAATTCTTGCTAATAATTGATTTCTTGCACTTATTTGCATGCTAAACCTTTGTAATGATTTTAAATTACCTGAATTAAAATCAGTGATTTTTGTAAGTTTTTCTAAAAACTTTTCATGTTCTTTTTGTAAAATAGAATAACTTTTAATCAAGTTTTTTCCATATTCTGTAACACTTGCCCCACCACCACCAATTCCACCTGTTTCTTTTGTAACAACAACTTGTGAGCAAAGATTATTAATACTATTAATAGCATCCCATGCACTTTTATAACTCATTGGTACACTTTTTGCTGCCTTACTTATTGATCCATATTCTAAAATTGCTTTTAATAATAAAATTCTTTTTTCTAATAAAAAAGGTGTTTTAGCATTTAACAGTGTTAATGATGATACAAATTCCATATTTACTCCTTATATACTTAAGTATATAACGGTCAAATTCTATCTTCTGCTTACTTAAATTTAAATGAATCGACTTTTTGTAAAAAGCTATAAGAAATAAGATGATAGAATGCTAAAAATAATAGTTCATTAAAGGTAAAATATGAAGAGTGTTCCCGAAATTGAGGAATGGTTAAATAAGTTTTCAATAAATAATTACATAATAACAGATGATTTGTATGTTACTGTTTTTGGTAGTGTAAATTTAAATGGAAAATTAAAGAGTAAGAAATTACCTATAAAATTTAAAAAAGTAGATGGATATTTTGATATAAGTAATAATTCTTTAGAATCCTTAGAAGGCTCTCCTGAAAGTGTATTAAAAGATTTTAATTGTTCTTTTAATGATTTAGAATCTCTTATAGGAGGACCTTATAAAGTAGGTGATTTTGATTGTTCAAATAATAGATTAAATTCTCTATCTTATTGTCCAAAAGAAGTTTATGGATCTTTTGATTGTAATGGAAATCAACTTACATCAATAAAAGGAAGTCCTCGTACAGTAAAGGGATATTTTAATTGTTCGAATAATAAAATTAGTACATTAAAAGGTGGGTCAAAATATGTTGAAACTTCTTTTGACTGTTCTACTAACCTTTTAGAAGAATTAGCAGGAGGACCTATTACTGTAGGACATGATTATATTTGTAATGGTAATAAATTAAGAGACTTAGAAAATATTGCAGATGAAATTGGTTGGGATTTAATTACTGATATAAGATTAAATCATGTAACATGTTCACGAGATGAAGCACAGAATGTATGGAGATATAAAGGTAATGAAGTAGTCAATCATATTTATAAACCTCTTGTTGAATTATCAAATATTGATGATATTAATAGATGGTTAAGAAAACATGGAATAACTAACTTTTCTATTCTAAAAGACCATTCAGTTGATGTAAATGAAGATGTTAGATTATCCAATAAATTAGATAATTTATTGAAACTTCCTCTTAAATTTAATAATGTAGATGGAAATTTTGATATTAGTAATAATGAACTTATATCATTAGAAGGTTCACCTTCAAAAGTTAGTGGTAATTTTCATTGTTTTAATAATGAAATATCTTCTCTAAAAGGATCTCCTAAAGAAGTTGGAGGTAGTTTTATTGTTTTAAAAAACAATATATCTTCTTTAAAATATTCGCCTTCAATTGTAAAAGAAGACTATATATGTTCACATAATCCTCTTGACGATTTGGAAGGTTTAAAAACAGTATTTGGAGCTGTTTTTACAGGTATAGAATTAAAAACTATAAAATCTCAAAAATATATTTATAAATCTGTAGTTACGTATAAATATCCAGGAAGTGCTGTAATGGCCTATTTAGATAAGGCATTTATATCTTTGACTGATGAAGAACAAAAATTTGAGAATACTAAAATTAATTTAAGTAGAGCTATTACTAAAATGATTAGAAATGGTACATTAAAAAAAGAAAAAATCAATGATACATTAATCCTAAATCTAACTAAATATCATTTAAATGATTTAAAAGAAAAAGTGTTAAGAATTAAGAATCCACCTAAGAAAAAAGTGAAAAAAGAGTTAACAGAAGAAGATTTAATAACATTAGCATTTGAAAGTGAGCTTTAACTTTATAATAATTCTTTTTGGATATAATCGCGACATAATTAGAAAAGAATACAAATAGGGAGAATAATATAATATGGTTCAAACTGTAAACCTTAAAAAAGCTTTTGGTTCAAGAGTTTTATTTCAAGATATAAATATAAAATTAGATTCAGGGAAAAGATATGGTCTTATTGGTGCAAATGGTGCTGGTAAAACAACTTTTTTAAAAATCTTGTCAGGTGTTGAAGATGCAACAGAAGGTGAAGTTCAAGTTCAAAATGGTAAAAAAGTTGGGACTTTAGGACAAAATCAATTTGCATATGAAGAGTATTCAATTTTCGATACTGTACTTTTAGGAAATAAAAGATTATATGATGCTATTAAAGAAAAAGAAAAACTTTATTTAGAAGAGTATACAGATGCTATTGGTGATAGACTAGGTGAACTAGAAATGGTATGTTGTGAAGAAGATCCAACTTACGAATATGATGTGAAAATTACTAAAATCCTTGAAGATTTAGGTTTCCCTGCTTCTCAACAAAGTGATTTAATGTCTACTCTTACAGGTGGAGATAAATTTAAAGTTTTACTTGCTCAAGTTTTATATCCAAGACCAGATGTTTTATTTTTAGATGAGCCTACGAATAATCTTGATATTGCTACTATTGGTTGGTTAGAAAACCAATTACAACATCATGATGGTACTATGGTTGTTATTTCTCATGATAGACACTTTTTAAATGCTGTTTGTACAAATATTTTAGATGTTGATTATAAACAAATTAGAGAGTTCTCAGGAACTTATGATGATTGGTATATCGCTTCTACATTAATTGCAAAACAAAATGAAACAGATGTTAATAAAAAACTTAAAGAAAAAGAAGAACTTGAAAAATTCATTGCTAGATTCTCTGCAAATGCATCAAAAGCTAGACAAGCAACTTCTAGACAAAAACAACTTGATAAATTAGACGTTGGTTCAATTCAAGTTTCTTCAAGACGTGATCCATCAATTATCTTTAAACAAAAAAGAGAAGTTGGTAAAGAGTTATTAAGCCTTAAGAATATTACAAAATCATTTGATGGGAAAGTAGTATTAAATGATATTTCTTTTACTGTTGAAAAAGATGATAAAATTGCATTAATTGGACCAAATGGTATTGGTAAAACTACAATGTGTGAAATAATTGTTGAAAATATTAAACCAGATTCAGGAATTGTACATTGGGGGGCTACTATTCAAAATGGATATTTCCCACAAAATGCAACAGATTTAATTGCTGGTGATATGACTTTATATGATTGGTTAAGAGGTTTTGATAGAGATGCTGATATTTCTGAAATTAGAAATTGTCTTGGAAGAATGCTATTTAATGGAACTGAGCAAGAAAAATCTGTTAAATCTTGTTCAGGTGGTGAAAAACATAGAATGATGCTTTCTAAAATTATGTTAGAACAACCAAATTTTATGGTTTTAGATGAGCCTACGAATCATCTTGATTTAGAAGCTATTATTGCATTAGGAGAAGGTTTACTTTCATATCCTGGTTCTGTTATTTGTGTATCACATGATAGGGAATTATTAGATGTTTATGCAAATAGAATTATTGAAATTCAAAATGATGGAACTATTTTAGATTTCAAAGGAAGTTATGAAGAATATATTGAGCAAAAGAAATCTTAATATATTATTTATCTTAGATATAAAAAAAGGGGGATGATTTAATTCATCCCCCTTTTTTTTAATGAAATAATTAGAAAAAATTAACTATTTTTTTGGTTTCTTGCAATCATTCTAGATTCTCTTCTTCTAATTGCATCTTCATATCTTCTTTTATCATCTTCTGTTACAAGAGCTAATTTAGGAACAGGTGTTGGTTTACCTTCTTCATCAACAGCAATCATTGTAAAATAACATACATTTGTATTTTTGATAGTATGATCTTTAATATCTTCTGAAATTACTTTAATACCAATTTCCATTGAAGTTCTACCTGTATAGTTTACAGATGCATGAAATGTAACTAATGAACCAATTTTAATAGGATTTTCAAATAATACCATATCAACTGATAATGTAACTGCGTATAATCCTGTATATCTTGCTGCACAAGCATATGCAACATGGTCAAGCATTTTTAATATTTCACCACCATGCACATTTTTACCAGAAAAGTTTGCTTTATCAGGTGTCATTAACATTGTCATAGTTAACGATTTTTCTCTTTTTATATCTTCACTCATTTTTTAATTGCCTTATTTCTATATATATTTAAAATTTGACCTATTATAAAACAAAAGCGTATCAAAAACATAGCAATTTTATAAATTTTTGCTATTGTTTATAGAACTATATAAAAAAGTAACATATTTATTTAATCATTGAGTTCATTTCCTCTTCATTTAGAGTTGTAACTTTTAAATCAATAGCTTTCGTATACTTACTTCCTGCATCTTCACCATAGATTAAATAGTCAGTTTTTTTAGAGACAGATGAACCAACTTTTGCACCAAGTGCCTCAAGTTGTTTTTTTATAATTCCACGACTTACACTCATAGTTCCTGTTAAAACTATTGTTTTATCTTTAAAATTATTTTCTTCAATTTCTATTTTTTCTTCAACTTCTGGTTTAATTATATCAAGTAGTTTTAGAACTAACTCATTATTAATTCTCATAAATTCTGTAAAAGATTTTGCCATTTGTTCACCAATACCATCAAGTGCAACTAATGAATCTAAATCAATATTTATAACATTAAGTCCAAACTCTAAGCATATTTGTTTTGAAGCAACTTCTCCAATATGTTCAATTCCTAAAGCGTTTATCACTCTATGAAGTGTTGTTCCTTTTGTATTTTCAATTGAATTTAAAAGATTATTGATTTTTTTCTCTTTAAATCCTTCGAGGTCTTGTAGTTTTTCATAGTCTAATGAATATAAATCTAAAATATCATATATCTTTTTTTCACGAACAAGTTGTTCAACAATTTTAATACCCAAACCATCTATATTCATACAATTTTTACTTGCAAAATAGATTATAGAATTTGCTACAATACTTGGACAATCAAGGTTTTGGCATTTTATTAGAGTTCCTTCATCAAGTAGTTGAGATGAACATCTTGGACATTTTGTTGGTCTTTGTATTTCTTTTTGAGTTCCATCACGTCTATCTGTAAAGACTTTTGTAATTTTTGGAATAATATCTCCACTTTTTATGATAATAACCTCATCATTGATTCTTAAATCAAGTCTTGCAATTTCATCATAATTATGTAAACTAGCTCGCTCAACTGTTGATCCATCTATCAAAGTTGGTTCTACAACCGCAACTGGTGTTATAACTCCTGTTCGTCCTACTTGTTGGATAATATTTACTATTTTTGTAGTTTTTTCAACTGCTGGAAATTTATAAGCACAAGAATATCTAGGAAATTTAACTGTATTTCCTAACTCTTCTTGAATTCCTAAATCATCAATTTTTATTACCATTCCATCTAGCATCATTTCTACACTATTTCTAGCTGCAATAATTTCGTGATAAAGTTTTTCAATACCTTCTACTGTTTTTGTTTTTGTTGTCATTGGTGGATTTGCAAAACCTAAAGAATAGATATATTCCATCATTTCGCTATTTTTATCAAATTCTAAACTATTTTCTCCAACACCCCAAACATTAAAAAATAGTTTTCTTTTTGCTGTAATACTAGGATCAAGCTGTCTTAAACTTCCAGCTGCTGCATTTCTAGGGTTCGCGAATAGTTGTTCATTGTTTTTTAGTCTATCTTGATTTATTTTTTCAAAGTCTGCTTTTTTAATAACAATTTCACCTCTAATTTCTAATAGAGATTTTTCTTTTATTTGAAGTGGAATAGAGTGTATTGTTTTTACATTGTTTGTAATATCTTCACCAACACTTCCATCACCTCTTGTAATAGCTTGTTTTAATAAACCATTTTCATAAATAAGATTTAAAGAAGCCCCATCAAATTTAGGTTCACAATAAAACTCTAAATTGGTACTAACTTTTTTTGCTCTATTAATCCAATCTTCTAATTCTTTTGTGTTAAATACATCTTCTTGCGACCACATTCTGCTTAGGTGTTTTGCTTTTTTAAATCCTTCTAATACAAATCCTCCAACTCTTTTATTTGGTGAGTTTGGATGAGAAAGTTTTGGATTAGTTTGTTCGTATGCTAGACATTCTCTACTTAATAAATCATATTCTTCATCACTTGCACTTGGATTATCTTCAACATAATAAGCATGCGCCCATTTTATAAGTTTTTCTATTTTTGTAATGTATTCGTTGTTTGTCATTTTATCTCTTATTTAATATGTATTTTTATATATTTTGTAGAATATCAACTCTAAAAGGTTTCATAAATGAAGTTTTTTTTCCATCATTAAAACTATTGAATTTGTTTTTGATCTCTTCTTCTAATTCTTTTGTAATATTATTGTCATTGTATGATAAATTCATTTGACGAGTTTTAAAATCTTCAAAGTCTTCATATATGAGTTCTGTTTGAAAAAATATTTCTCTAAAAAGTTTAAATTGCTCTTCTTCAACTGCTTCTTTAATATGTTCAAATGCATCAATTCTAACTTGTTGTTCATTATGAAACATTGCAATTAATTCATTTTGTCCACCTTTAAAAAGTGGTTCAGAAATATAAGCTAAACCATTTGGTTTCAAAACTCTTTTTATTTCACTTAATGCTTTTTTCATTAAATCGTATGGAATATGATGAAATGATTTAAACATAAAAATCATATCAACACTCTTATCTTCTAGTTCAATATTTTGAGCACCATTTAATTTAAATTCAATATTTTCAATATCTAGGTTTAAGTTCTTTTTATGTTGTTCTTCATCAACTTCACAAGCGATTATTTTTCTATTTGAACCATTCATAGCTAATTGTTTTGTCATTGATGCACTTCCACATCCTAGTTCTAAAATTGTTTTATTATCTAAGTTTAATGTTTCAATTAAATAAATCTCTTCTAAAGTTTGTGTAATATTTTCTTCAATTAATTTCATAGCTTTCCTTTAAAAATTTATTATACTAATTTGTTCCTAATCTTCAACTGTTAAAGTAAGCTCATATAACCATTCTCTCAAACTATCCATATCTTGAAATACATTAAAAGCTTTATCAATGATTTTTTCACTATAAAAAGTCTCGTCTAACTTATATGTCTGAAAACCAAAAATTGCATTATATTTTGAAAGATAAGCATATTCATTATCTTTATCAAAACCTTGAGGCAATCTTTTGTATTTAGGTTCTGGAAGTTGATAACCTTTTTTCTTTATATCTTCTAGAATATTATGTAAGTTTCTTGCATTTGTTTTATTTTGGATATATTTTCTATAAGCTTTTAATAATGGTGGTTTAAATGTTCTAATTCCTGTTGCAATAAAGTATTGATTTACATCATAAAAAAGATAATAGCTAGAACTTTGCATTCTATGTGCTTGACCTTGCCAAAATAAAATTCCAATTTTATCTTTCATTGGTGTTTTATCTTTTGAAAATCTCGTATCTCTATATATTTTAAATAATGAACCCGATACCTTAGGTTTGGCTTTTATAGTCGGGACTAGCATTTCTAGTGTTTCACCCATTTCTTCTACAAAAGCAACATTTGGTCTTAAAATATGCTCTTCCCAAATATGTCGATTATTTTCAAACCAAACTTTTGTATTGTTCATTTCAAGCTCTTTTAAGAAGTTAATACCTTCTTTTTTAAATCCATTAAAGTTCATAATTTTCCATTTTGTTATATTTTTCAAATTATATCAAAAACAATTTGATATAATTTCATCAATTAAAAAATGGAGAATAAATGACTTACTTAGATATATGTATAATTGGATGGAATTTAAATGCCCTAATGTTTGTAATAAACTTTCTTTTAGCAATAAAAGTTATATCAACACAAGATAGAAGCACACTACAAGAAGAAAGCCTAGTTTTAAAAGAACTAAAAGAAAAGCTAGATAACTATTATCCATATAGAACATATTCTACAATGCTTACATATATGGTACCTTTTACAGGATTTTTTAGAATGTCAGTTAGATTAATAGAAATGTTTTTTTTCTTTCAAAAAAATCAAAATACTAAAATGTTTGATTTTATGGTGTATAAATATACAAATGAGATTAATAAAGTTAAGAACTCTAGAGAGTAGGGTTCTTAACTAAAACTAAGTCTAATTCATCAATAAATATTTCTTCTTAAATATGCTAACATTTTATCTACATATATTGTAATAATAAGCTTATTATTACATAAAACATTTAATTTATTTCTCTGAACTATAGTTCTTGTAAAAGTAAAAATGATATTATAAATTATGTAAAGATATGGGAAAAGGATTAAAATGTTTTCAACAATTAAAAATATATTTAGTAATAAAAATAAAGAGATTGAACTAAAAGAGAAAGAATTAGCTTTAAAAGAGAAAGAACTTGAGTTAAAAGATAGAGAAATAAATCTAAAGAAAGAAAATTTTAATTTTACTGCTGAAATAAAGAAATCTAAAGAAAAAGAAAATGTAAAAAAAAGTGAAGAAATAAAAAAAAAGCCATCAGGTAAAGTAAAAAAAGAATACACTCTTGAACAAAAGAAAGCTTATTCATTGAGAATGAAGGAACAAAAAGAAAAAGGCAAGAAATTTGAAGAATTTGTAGCAAACCACTTTAAATTAGATGGATATAAAACTATTTTAAATGGAATAAAAAGAGGTAAAAAGGATAAGGGAATTGACATTGTATGTACAAAAGATGAAGAGTTAATCTTAATACAATGTAAAAATTGGAAAGAAAATAGTAAGTACAAAATAAAACATACACATTTAAAAGAATTTATAGGTAATTGTACTGTATATGTAAATGATAATAATTTGTTAGATAAACGAATTAAATTAAAATTTATCACTTCAAATTATGTAATAGATGATAGTGCAAAAAAATATTTAGAAGAAAATCAAATTTTACAATATGAAATATTTGATTTTAAATAAAATATAAGAATATTGAATACTTTCAATATTCTTATTAGATTAAGATAAATCTTTCATAACATCACGATAACTATTTCTTTTATAAACACCTAAAACTTTAACTTCATTGGCAAAAAAGTGTAATTCTTCTAGTGCTAGTTGTAGATTTTTTTCTTCTATATGTGCATCTATATCTACATGAAATTGACTTGCTTTCATACTTCCTGCCATTGAATAACTTTCTAATTTAATTAAGTTTATTCCATTTGTAGCAAATCCACCTAAGGCTTTGTATAATGCTGATGGTATATTTCTTACGTTAAAAACTAATGATGTGATATATGAAGTATTTTTATCTTTTTTTGGAATACTTGTTTCTTTTGAGAGAATCAAAAATCTAGTAGTATTACCTTTAAAATCTCCAAAATCATCATCTAATATTTCTAAATCATAAAGTTCTGCAGCTAAAGCAGAGGCTACTGCTGCGTGTGTTTTATCATTTTGTTCTACTAATTCTTGCGCAGCTCCTGCTGTATCAAATTTTGCGATTGTATGAAAATGGTAATTATTTAGTTTTTTACTACATTGAGCAAGTGCTTGAGGATGAGATGATACATTTTTTATATCTTTTATTGTACTTCCTTTTAAAGCAAGAAGACAATGATTTACAGGTTCAAAATGTTCATCTAGAATATGTAACTTCATTTTAGGAATCAATCTATATATCTCTTCAACTCTACCAGCAGATGAGTTTTCAATAGGTATCATTGCAAAATCGGCTTTACCATTTTCAACTAATTCCATTGCATCTTGAAAAGTTTCACAAGCAATTGCAAGAGAGCTTGGAAACACATGTTTATAAGCAAGATGAGAATAAGCACCTTGTATACCTTGATAAGAAATAACTTTGTTTTTCATTTTCGACCTATTTAAATTTTTTCATATTCTACATCATAGTTAATTAATTTAGAGTTTTTTGTATAGTTTTTATATAATATTTTATGTTATACTATTCTTAAAATTGAAATATAAAAGGTGTTTAAAATAGATACTCCAATGCACAACCAATTCAAAGGCTTTTGCCAAACTCCATCTTTATTTGAAGACACATTTTATGATTTAGAAATATTTGAAATAGAAAATATAAATATTGATAGTTTTAATATTAATAATATTCAAATACTTCAACAACTTCCATTAGGGAAGAGGGTAGAGTTCTTTTTTGATGAGATTATTCAACAATCTTCTAGATATGAAAGAATAATAAAAAATAAACAAATTATTCATAATAAACACACATTTGGCGAAATAGATTTTATTCTTTTTGATAAAAAAAAAGAAAAATATATTCATATTGAGATGCAGTATAAGTTTTATGTTTATGATGATAGCTTTGAAAATGAGATTGATAGATATATAGGTCCAAATAGAAGTGATACATTGTTATTAAAGTTACAAAAACTTAAAAATAAACAATTCCCTTTGCTTTTTAAAGAAGAAACAAAACTGTATTTAGATGATATTGATTTAGATAATATTGAGCAAAAGATTCTTTTTAAAGGTAATATCTTTCTTCCTAGGCATTTAAGAGATGAAAAACTTACCCTTGTAAATAACTCTTGTATAAGTGGATATTATTTAAGTTTTAAGCAGTTTATGGAAGATGATTCATTTAAACAAATGTCTTTATTTGTTCCTCATAGATTTGATTGGTTAAGTGACCCTAAATCAAATGAAAACTGGAAAAGTTATGATGAAGCAAAAAAAGAAATAGAATTTTTTGCAAATATAAAAGCTTCACCACTTATTTGGTCAAAAGAAATAATAAATGGCGAAACGGTTATTGAAAGATTTTTTGTAACTTGGTGGTAAAAGAGATGCTAAAATATTAGCAAATCTCTTTAACTATCTTTTGAACAACTTCAAAAACATGCTCAACAGATTTTATTGAAACTTGTTCTTTCTTTGAATGTGGAAAATCAATTGTTGGTCCAATTGAAGCTACTTTTATATGTGGATATTTATCTTTAAAAATTGCACACTCTAATCCTGCATGAATTGCTTCAAGTGATGCTTTTGGATTTACTTCTTTGTATATTTCTAATACTTTATTTGTAAACTCATTTACATCTGGCTTCCATGCTGGATATTTTCCATCTGTTGTAACTGTAAAGTTATGTGCTTCTAGCATTTTTATTGTTTCATCTTTTAAATTTGCTAATTCATCATTCGCCATTGATCTTGCTGATAATTCGATTTTTATATTATCTTGATTTGTTGAGATAATTGCTAGATTTATAGAATTTTGAACAACTCCTAACTCCACATTTAAAGATCTAACGCCATTTTCAAAGTTATATAAAAAGTCAATAATTTTATCATCAAATATATTTAAGTGTTCACTTTTTGTATCTATTTTTTCTATTGTCATATTTTCATGAGATGCAATTGGTGTAGTTTTTGATGCAACTATTGCTTTTACTTTTACTGGAATAGAGTTTATTCTCTCCCCCCCATTTATATCTAATAGTTTTGCATTTGCTTCTTTTATTGTTTTTGCTATTAGTTTTATTGCATTTGGTATATTTTTATCAATATCAACTCCTGAGTGTCCACCTTGGAGTTTTGAAATACTTATTTCATATAAATCAAGATTTTCATCATTTACAATAATTTTTTTATTTGAATTTGTAGCAAAAATATCAACGCCACCTGCACAACCAATACAAATTCCTGCTTCTTCTTCACTATCAAGATTTAACATATAAGGAGCTTTGATTTCTATGTCTAAATTATTTGTACCAATTAGTCCTATTTCTTCATCAGATGTAAAAAGGAATTCTCCATCAACTCCATCTAAGATTAGTTGTATCATATAAGAACAACCAATTCCATTATCACTCCCAAGTGTTGAGTTTTGTGCAGATATAATATCGCCATTTTCTACAATAACTGGAACACAATTATCACTTAAACAAACAATATCATAGTGTGATTGAAAAGCTAGTTTTGCTTTTGAGTTTTGCTTTTTTACTAAAATATTATTATGTGAATCTGTTAGACAGATAAATCCAGCTTTTGAAGATATTTCTTTCATATAGTTTATAAATGGTGTGTGAGTTCCTGAACATCTAGGAATTGAAGTGATTTCTTTAAATATATTTATTATTTGGCTCAAAAAGTGTCCTTTAATTTTTTCTGATTATATCAAAAAAGATTAAAGGATAAAGTAAAGTATTAAGAGGTGGAAATAAGAATTACTTCTTATTTCTCATATTTTCCTCTTGTGATATTTGTGGTTTTAAATCTCTATTTTTATAAGCTAATGCAATTGTAACAAATACTAATGTTACAAGGTAATAAACCCATGTAGGAATTGGAACAGGATCACCTGTTGCATATGAGTGCATTCCTGCTAAATAGAAGTTAACTCCAAAGTATGTCATTAAAATTGAAGAGAATGTTAATAATGAAGCAACTGCAAATACAAATGGTGTTGCTAAAGATTTAATAAATCTTAAGTGAACAACTATTGCATACATTACAATTGATACATAAGCCCAAGTTTCTTTTGGATCCCATCCCCAGTATCTACCCCAAGATTCATTTGCCCAAATACCACCAAGGAAGTTTCCTATAGTAATAGCTGCAAGTCCAATAATTAAGGCTAATTCATTAATCGCATTTATATGTTTGATCGTATCATCAACATGAGGTCGATTTTTTCTAAATATAAACATAATTAATGTCATATAACCTAAAACAGCTCCAAGTGCAAAGAATCCATAAGACGCTGTTAAAATTGATACGTGAATAGTTAACCAGTATGATTTTAATACAGGAACAAGGTTTGTAATTTGAGGATCAATTCCTGTTAAATGAGCTGTAAACATAAATATACCAGCAACAATAACAGCTGCACTTAATGCTAATAAATGTTTTCTAAAGAACATAACACCTGCAAAAACTGCTGACCATGAAATATATAATAATGTTTCATATGTATCTGACCATGGAGCATGACCTGAAATAATCCATCTAAATCCCATTCCAAATGTATGTATAGCAAAAATAATAGCTAAGATTACAAAGAAAAAGAATGTTGTTTTTTTAGGTTTTATTGTAGGATTAAATACTACGATAAATGCTGCTATTAATATAAAAATACCTAAAATAAGATAAGCAATCATAACTTTTGGGAAGATATCTATTTCGTTAAACATAATTTCATTATCAATTTGTGTTTGACTTAAAGTAACTTCTGCTCCAACTTTTTCTTGATATGTTGATATTAATGAAATATATTTATCTGCTTCAGTCCAGTTACTTTGAATTACTGCATTTATAAAACCTCTTGTCATTTGTTCAACAGCAAGTTTGTTTTTACCTTCAAAGCCATTCATCGCATCCATTGGTGTGTACCATTTATTATTTTCTTTTGTATCTGAAGTTGGAACTACTTTAGGAAAAATATTAAATAAACTTCCATTAAATACTGAATAAACGATATTTAATTTTTCATCTAGTTTAATAATATCTTTTTCGTACGTACCTCTTTCATCAACTTTAGATAATGAGGCTTTTTCTGCTTCTTTTGCTAAAATATAATTACCATCTTTAAATACTTCTGAAAAAGCAATAAGCTTTCTTGATGGATCAATTCCTAAATATTTTTTAAGTTTTGGAGTTTTGATTTTAATAATTTTTAAATCACGCCATACTTCAGGACGAGATAAAATACCAAGAACAATTTGGTCAGCATTCATTCCAAATAATGATTTTTTACCACTTACTTTTAATATGATTTCTCTATTTAATGAAGAAATAGGTTTCATTCTTCCTGTAGAACTTTGTGTTACTAATCTTGCAAATTTCTTAGCTGTAACATCTGAGTTTTCTTTAAATGTTTTTAAATATTCAACAGTACTTTTAGCTTTTTCTTGAAACTGTGTATTGGTATCTGCTGCATTTGCACTTGTACTTGCAAATGCTAATAAACATGCAATAGTAAGAGATGCAATATTTTTAGATGCTAAAAATTTTGTTAGTTTCGCAAATCTTGACTTTTTATCAAAGAAGTTTAATAAAAGACCTAATGTTAAAAGAAAATATCCGAAATATGTAGGCCATTTCCCAGGGTCATTATTTACTGATAATACTGTTCCTGTTTCATCAGGAAAATATGAACTTTGGAAAAATAAAAAGTTACCTTGATGTAGTGTTCTATTCATAAAAATCCTATAATTATAAGCAGTATTATCTTTTTCTAATACTGTAACTTCAGAAGCATATGATGATGGAGCCATACTTCCTGGATATCTATCAAGTTGGAAGTCATTTAGTTTAATTGCAAAAGGTAATAAAAGTATTTTAGAACCATATTCTAAAGAAACTGTTGTATCTCCAAATTGTAAATCTCTTTTAAGTCCTTTTTGACTTCGACGACCTGGCAATTTAATCTCTTTTGTTTCACCATTAGCAGTTACATCAACTGTTAATAGACCCATTTTCGCAGTACCTTTTTTAGCTAACATATAGTTTTTATACGTTACGTCAACTTTTTTATCTCCATATGAGATGGTATGTTTAAACTCATTAATTGATTTCATTAATGTAGTAAATTCTTTTTTGTATTCTTTATAATATGTTTTATCACCATCTTTAATTGTAATTTGTAAATATGGGTCTAAAGATGTCATTCTATTTTCAGTTGTACCTTCTTTAATTTGCATAATACCTTCATACCCTGCATATCGTGTAACACCAGCACCGATAAGTATAATTACAAAAGCTGAATGAAATAAAAATCTTGGAGTATTTTTCCACATTTTAAATTTATATATAATTGCTGCTAAATTAACAGTAGTTAGTACTAGTATAGTTTCATACCAAATATTGTTATAAACTAAAACCCTAGCTGTAGATGTACCAAAATCATTTTCAATAAATGTGGCTACTCCAGCTCCAATTGCTAATATAGCAAGTAAAATTAGTGTTGTCTTGAAGGAAAATAAGACATTAAAAACTTTCAATAAAAATCCTTTTTAAAAATATTCTTCTAATTATATGCATAAGTAATTAACTTATGGTTAACAAGAAATAAGTATTGTGTATATTACTCAATGTTTATAGCATATATAATACATAAGCGTTGAAAGATGTGATTATAACTAAAGAAGAGTTTATTTCTAATTGAATTAAGACAATGTTTTATGTAAAAGTATGTATAATCACGCTATGGATTTAATAACATTACAAAAAAAGAAAGACGATTGTAGAGCTTGGAAAAACGTAGAACCTTGGTATACTAAGATTCAAGAAGTTTCAGAAAAAATTAATAAGGACAATTTATGTCTTGATTATGGTGATTGGTTTAGTGTTGGGAAAAGAGAAGATTTAAATGATGAAGAGTTTAAATTATTAGAAGAAACAGCAAAAAGACTAATTCCTTGGAGAAAAGGACCTTTTAATTTATTTGGATTAGAGATTGATAGTGAGTGGCAAAGTAATATTAAATATAATTTAATACGTCCTCATTTTGATTTAAAAGATAAAGTTGTTGCAGATATTGGCTGTAATAATGGATATTATATGTTTAGAATGCTTGAAGATAAACCAAAAAAATTAATTGGTTTTGATCCGGCACCTTTGACATTACATCAATTTGAGTTTGTTAATCATTTTGTAAAATCTGATATTACATATGAAATGTTAGGTGTTGAACACTTAGAGTTTTATAATCATAAATTTGATTTTATATTTATGTTAGGTGTTTTATATCATAGAGCAGATCCTGTTGGAACTTTAAAATCACTTGCACGTGGTTTAAATTCTAAAGGTGAAATTTTAATTGATACTTTTATGATTGATGGTGAAGATGAAATTTGTTTAACTCCAAATAAAAGATATTCAAAAATACCAAATATCTATTTTATACCAACAATTTCAGCTTTAACAAACTGGCTAAGTAGAGCAGGGTTTGAAAATATTGAAGTAATTGCTACAACTGTAACATCTAGTGAAGAACAAAGAAAAACACCTTGGTCTTTTGATCAAAGTTTAGAAGACTTTTTGGACCCAAATGATAACACAAAAACAATTGAAGGTTATCCAGCTCCTAAAAGAGTTTATATGAAAGCTAGAAAGATACAATAGATTTAAAATAAATCTATTGTATCTTCATCTTTTAAATCACGAAACTTGAATAACTGACTTCTACCAGCATTCTTTGCTTCATATAATGCAATATCGGCATTCTTTATAGAGTCTGTAATACTACCACTAGTCTCATCTACATCTAAAGTTTCAAATCCAATACACGCGGTTTTTAATAGTGTTTGGCATGTTTGTTCATTAACTAATATTTTTTTCTTTGAAAACTCATTTATAATTCTTTTTGCAGTTTGTGTAGCTTCAAATTCAGAAGAGTTACTTAAAATTGTAACAAGAAATTCATCTGCATTTAATCTTGCAACCATATCAAATTCATTAATATTAGAGTGAATTACTTTTGCTAACTCTATTAATATTTTATCACCAGTATCATAATCAAACTCGTCTATAACAGCTTTAAAGTGATCAACTCCAATCATTAAAAAATAGATTTCACTCTCTTTATTTTTACTAAGATTAAGATGTTTAGTTAAGTTCTTTATTAAATAATTTCTATTATAAACTTTTGTTACAGAATCTAAAGATGAAGATTCTATAAAGTTCTTTTTTGTAATTCCATTTTGGATTATTGGAGAAATTAGAAAAAAAGCAGCTTCAATTATTGAATATTTTGATTGTATAACCTGATAGTGTACATTTGATGTTGTACTAAAAGATATTGTTGCGTTTAAATTTGTATGTGTGTTAATTATAAAAAAACTAGAAAAATCATCATCTAAGTAAAAATCATCACCTTTGACTAAGATTTCTTCTTTAGAATTTGTATTAATATCAAATAATGCAAAAA
The DNA here is from genome assembly GCF_003667345.1 of Poseidonibacter antarcticus. Lineage (NCBI taxonomy): Bacteria > Pseudomonadati > Campylobacterota > Epsilonproteobacteria > Campylobacterales > Arcobacteraceae > Poseidonibacter > Poseidonibacter antarcticus. The sequence continues at coordinate 41,547 of NZ_RCWF01000002.1, read as the reverse complement.
CAACATTATCAATATTAAACTCTTTATTTAACCAAGCATATAAATCTTCTGCAATTTGATGTATATTTGTAGCGTATTGTAATTGTTCATACAGACTAAATATACTAGTTAAAGCATCAAAATCTTTTTTCTCATTTCCAGATGATTTAATTAACTCTAAAATCTTATTTTTCAAAATTACCGCCTAAAAGAAATCTATTGAATTTATACTCTCTTCACTATATTTATAATGTCTATTTCTTCCCATATTTCTTGCTTCATATAAAGCAATATCTGCTCTTTTAATTGCATCATCAATATTTGTTGCATCATCAGGATATATAGACATACCTATACAAATTGTTTTTTTGAGTGTATGTTTTAAACTTTTATTAACTAAAACTTTTCTTTTGGAAAAATTATTAATTAATTTCTCTGAGACTATTGTAGCATTATTCTCATTAATAACATTTAGTAAAATAACTAAAAATTCATCTTCAGACATTTTAATAACAATATCTGATATTCGTATACTCTGTTTTAATGTATTTGTTAACTCAATTAATACTTTATCTGCAATTGCATAATCAAATTCATCAACTACGGCTTTAAATTGATCAATACCAATTTTTAGAAAACCAACTTTTTTTTGTTCTCTATTTGATATATTAAGTATATTATCAATATAAGCATCTAAATAAGACCTATTAAATGCACCAGTTAGTGAATCTACAATGGATAATTCATGAATTGATTTTTCTAGATATTTATTATATAAAGTTGACGAAAAGAATTCTAATGAGAGTTTTAATTTCGGTAAATTTTTACTAATCAGTTCATTATCTTCAGAAGTTTTAGAATAAATTAAAAAATATATTTGAGTACTATCATTTTCTATATATTTTAAATTAGTTAAATATTTATCAGTAATAATATCTTCTGATTTAAAAAGAGAATTAGTTTTATCTATAGTTTTTAATAATATTTCTAATTGGCTTATATTATATTCTTTTTTTAAATGATTAAATATAGATAAGTAAATATGATTTAAAGTATTTAATAACTTTAACTCTTCATTCTTTTTAATAATATTTTCACAAGTTCTATCCAAACTAAACCCTTTTATATGCAAGATTCCCACTGTTTTAATGTATGAATTTCGCTTTTTAATGTTGTTTTATCTCCATGTCCTGGATAGATATGGAAATCATCATTCCATGTCAAAATTTTTTTAATACTTTCTTTCATTGAAGATGCATTAGAATAAGGAAAATCAAATCTTCCAATTGTGCCTTTAAATATAAAATCACCTGTAAATAAATGCTTACCTATTTGAATTGCTGAACATCCTGGAGTATGACCTGGAAAATAATGGAATTTTATTTTGATTCCTTGAATCTCAATCTCTTCATCGTGTTCTACTAGCACATCAGCACATGATGGTGGCATACCTAGTCCATATGGATCTTTTTCTAACATAAAGTTATCATCTTTAGGTGTGTATATTTTTATATCATAAGTTTTTTTAACTTCTGCATTTGACCAAACATGATCAAAATGTCCATGCGTATTTAATATTGCAATTGGATTAGTAACTTGTGTTTTTATCCATCTTAATGCATCTACACCTGGATCAATTATTAAATCTTTATTATCTATTGTTACGACATAACAATTTGTTTGATAATCACCCATTGGTTGTACTTTTATATCCATTTTAAACCTTAGTTCGCTAAAATTGGGTAATTATATCAAGAAAGAGGTTATGAATGGATTATTTTTTTACACTTGAAGAAATTTTATTAGCAAGTGAACCTAAAAATAAAATAGAAAAGTTTAATAAGTTTTATGAGAAGTTTTTAAATAATGATTTTGAGTTTAATGATTCATATGAACCATATGAGTTAAAAGAACCGTCATATGTATCTTTTTTAGAAATTGTTAAACCAACAATGTTACCAAAAATTAAAAACTTTAATACAGAAGAGGGTAAAAGATATTTAATACATACTATTTTACATATTGAATATTCTGCAATTGATTTAGCACTTGATGCAGCTGTGAGATTTAAAAATATGCCAAAAAAATATTATGAAGATTGGTTAAGTGTTGCTTCGGATGAAATTAGACATTTTTTAATGTTAGAAGAATTATTAAAAGAATTAAATGGTAAGTATGGAGATTTTCCTGTACATAAAAATTTATTTGAAGCCTTACAAGCTACACCAACATTTTTACGAAGAATGGCGGCAGTTCCTAGATATTTAGAAGCAAATGGTTTAGACCAAAATCCAAAAATTATGCAAAAATTAAAATCTAATAATGATCCTTTTAATAGAAAAATATTAAAAGTTTTAGAAATAATTTTAGAAGAGGAAGTTGACCATGTAACAAAAGGTGATGTTTGGTACAAATATGCTTGTGATTTAGAAAATGTACCTTATGATTCAACATATTTAGAAATTATTGAAGATGTTTTCCCTGGTTCTACAAAAAGAAAAATGGATTTAAATTTTGAAGCTAGAAAACAAGCAGGTTTTTCTTGTGCTGTTTTAAAAGTATTATCAAAAAAAACAGATTGTGTATAATCAATAAAAAGGATTTATTATGATTAGTTCCAATTTATATAATGATTATGCATTAAAGTATCAAGAATTAGTGTATAAATACAAAGAAATAGATATTTATAGTAGAAAAATTACAAAATAGTATTAAGATAAAAGTTTATTTTTATCTTAATACTTTAGTTAAATAATTTTTACAGTAATATAACTATCTTTTATATATAAAAATTATATTATGAAAACCACTTTTTAACTTTGTCAAACATATTTTCAAAACTTTTTTCATGTGGTTTACTCTCTATTCCAAAACTTTCTTGTAATTTTTCAAGTAATTCTTTTTGTTCTTCATTTATCTTTTTAGGATATTCAATTTTAATTTGTACTATTAGATTACCTTTCCCATATCCTTGAACAGATTTTACACCTTCATTTTTAAATGTAAGTTGTTGTTTATCTTTTACTCCAACAGGGATATCAAGTTCTAATTCACCTCTTAATCCAGGAATTTTAATTTTCCCACCAAGTGCAACTTGAGTAAAGAAAATAGGAGCTTCATAATAAATATCATCATCATGTCTTACAAAATGAGAATCTTCTTTTACTGAAACTTCTAAGTATAAATCACCTCTTGTTCCATCTGGTGCAATATTACCTTTATTAGATACTCTAATTCTCATTCCATCATTTACACCTTCAGGAATATCTACTTTAAAATTATCTTTTACTTCGTCATAACCTGTTCCATTACAAGATTTACAAGGTGAACTAGCAGCTTGACCTGAACCTTGACATGTTGGACATGTTTGGGCAAATGTCATAAATCCTTGTCTTGCATGAACTTGACCTTGTCCACCACATGTTGGACAAGTTGATAATTTACCATCTTTTGCTCCTGTACCTTTACAAGATTTACAAGCTGTTTTATATTTATATTTTATATTTTTATTACAACCAAAAATAGCTTCATTAAATTCTAATTTTACTTCAATTACTACATCTAAGTTATAATTGTATGATTTTCTTTGTCTTCTAGAATTTCTTCCTCCACCACCAAAAGCAGAACCAAACATTTCTTCAAATACTGAACCTAAGTCATCAAATCCACCAGAGAAACCACCTCTTTGTTGACCATGACCTTCAAGACCAGCCTTTCCATGTCTATCATAAATTGCTCTTTTTTCTTGATCACTTAATACTTGATATGCTTCGTTAACTGCTTTAAATCTCTCTTCAGCTTCATTATCCCCTGGGTTTTTATCAGGATGATACTTCATAGCCATTTTTCTATAAGCTTTTTTAATTGTACCTTGTTCAGCATCTTTGCTTACTTCTAATAATTCATAATAATCTATTTCAGTCAATTATTAACTCCTATATAGTTATATTTAAGTCGCGATTTTATCTAAAAGTATCTAAAAATTGAATGAATTAGTTTTAGATACTTTTAGATATAATCCTGCCATGAAAAAAGGCCTAGAAAAATTTTATGATTTAGTTGAAGCATTTGAATCTTTACCAACAATTGGTAAAAAATCTGCTTTAAGACTGGCATATCATATTGTTATGAATGATAATTATTGTGGAATAAAAATTGCTCATAGTATTGAAAATGCGTTAAAAAATATCACTAAGTGTGTTAAATGTGGTTCTATGAGTGAACATGAAATATGTGAAGTTTGTTTAGACGATTCAAGAGATAATACAAAAATGTGCATAGTACAAAGTGCTAAGGATATTTTTATTATTGAAGATTCAAAACAATTTGATGGAAAATATTTCGTAATTGAAGAATTAGATCAAGATGCTATTGATAGATTAACACAGTTTGTTGATGAAAATGAAGTAGAAACTATTCTATTTGCTATAACTCCTTCAATTGCAAATGATGCATTTATCTTATATATTGAAGATAAACTAAAAAATAGAGATATAAGATTTAGTAAAATAGCACAGGGAGTTCCAACTGGTGTTAGTTTAGAAAATGTTGATATTTTATCATTATCAAAAGCAATTCAAAGTAAGGTAGAAGTTTAATATGAGTATGGAAAGAATAATTTGTCAAAAGTGTATTTATTATTATGTAACATGGGAAAAAAATAAACCTCATGGTTGTAATGCTTATGGCTTTAAATCACAGCAAATACCTTCTTTAGTTGTTAAAAGATCAAGTAAAATGGATTGTAATTTTTATAAACAAAAACAAAGGTAATTAAAATACATGCAATTAAAAGAGCTAGTTAGTAATTTAAAAAAGAATAAATTAGTAATAATTAGATATTGGATTAATAATGAAAAAATAATATCTATATTAAATGCTCATAAAATCGATAAAGAACTATTTATTAAAAGGTATGCTTTTTGTTTATTAGATTATTATATTGATTTAATAACACAAAAGGTAGAAATAGGGCAATCATCGACAATAAATGATTTTCTTAACTATTTAAACAAACAAGATATTAAATCAGAAGAACTTTTTATTTTATGTATAGGTTTTAAGAATGCATTAATTGAATATCTAAGTGAATTAAATGTTAATTCTTTAGAAATATCAACACAAATCAATAAACTTTCAGAAATTATACTTGAGAATTTTCTTGAAGTATATAGTAAAACTGCAAAATACATTCAAGAGGCATTAAATAAATCAGCTAGTATTGTTGATAAACAAGTTATTTTATCTAGAACAGATTCAAATGGTATAATATTAAAAGTATCTTCAGCATTTTGTAAGATTAATGGTTATACGAGTTCAGAATTAGTTGGTAGAACTCATGCTTTATTGAAACATAAGGATACAGCAAAAGAGACAATTGATAATTTATGGGAAACGATAAAAGCTGGTAAAGTTTGGTCTGGTGAATTAAAAAATATTAAAAAGAATGGAGATTTTTATTGGGTTGAAACAACAATTTATCCAAACTTTGATAATATGGGACGAATCATCACTTATGATGCAATTTCTCAAGATATAACATCACGAAAAGTAATAGATAGTCAACAGAATTTATTAATTGAACAATCAAAACATGTGGCAATGGGTGAAATGATTTCTATGATTGCTCATCAATGGAGACAACCTTTACAAGCAGTTTCAATTTTAGTTCAAAAAATACCTCTTACTAAAATGTCAGGAGGGCAGATTACTGATGAATTAGTAAATAGTGTAGTTCATGATGTTGGAGTTCAACTTCAGTATATGTCAAAAACTATTGATGACTTTAGGGATTTTTTTAAACCAAATCGTAAGAAAGAATTTATTGATTTATCTATAATTATAAATAAGTCTGCAGATTTTTTAGGATATTTATTAAAAGCTAATGCAGTAAAATTAAATATTAAGAATAATATTCAAGTTAAAATTTTTGTATATTTAAATGAAATAGTACAAGTAATTATAAACATAATAAAAAATTCATGTGATGCCTTAAATGAAAAAGGAATTGAAAATAAAATTATAAATATTAGTACAATAAAAGAAATAGACTATATTTATATTATTATTGAAGATAACGCAGGTGGTATACCTGATAATGTAATAGGAAAAATATTTGAACCATATTTTTCAACTAAAACAAATAAAAATGGAACGGGTTTAGGTTTATATATGTGTAAAACAATAATAGAAGATCATAGTAATGGTACTATTGGAGTTGAGAATACAAATATAGGTGCAAAATTCACAATAAAATTACCATTAAAATAGGAGAGTTAAGTTTGTTATATAAAGATTTTAAAATTAGTATTAAATCATTGGGGTTTTTATCAATTGAAGATTTTATGAAATACATAGGAGTTAGATCATTAGATGTTTTAGAATGGGAAGAAAAAGATGAAGTTCCATATACAGTATCTTTGATTGTTCATTTATTAAAAGGTGAAAATGAGCTTCCAAATAATACAGCATTAGATAATGTTGTTGAAGAGTGTTTACCTTTGGCTTCATTTTTAGAAGAAGCATCGTCTTTTCCATATAAGCTAGAAGAAATGTTTTTATTACAAAAAGAGTTAAATGACTCAACAAATGGCAAAAACTGGGAACTAGGTAGTAATAAATTTGGGAAAGAGATCAATTGGCTTAGATGTATTCATATGGAAGTTGCAGAATTAATTGATTCTGCACCTTGGAAACATTGGAAGAATATAACAGCAGATGCTGATATGAAAAATGTACATGTTGAATTAGTTGATATCTGGCATTTCTTAATGTCTTATATTTTACAAGAAACAAATGTACCTAAAGGTGTATCTTTAGTAAATACTCATTGCATATATGAAGCAGTAGAGAATGTTGATGTTAAATTAATGATCAAAGAGTCTGAGAAATTATCTTATATTGCATTAGCAATTGAAACAGGAAATATGCCAATATTTAGTGGAATAGAAAGATTTATTGATCAATTTTTCAGAACATGTAAGATTTCTGGTCTTTCATTTACATGGTTACAAAAACTTTATATTGGTAAAAATTGCTTAAATAAATTTAGACAAGATAATGGGTATAAAGAGGGATCTTATATAAAAGAGTGGAATGGTAGAGAAGATAATGTTGTTATGATTGAAATTATTGATACTATGGAAAATGTTAGTTTTGATATTTTATATGGTGAACTAACTAAGGCATATAATAAGTGTAAATAATAAAAATCAGCTTAGTAGAAATAAAATTTTACTAAGCTAATTTTAGCTATTTAGTTTTTATGAATAATCATTTTTATAATCAACATAATGAGCAGCATGTTTTATTAATTTTTGTTCATCTTCATCGTTTAGTTGTTTAACAACTTTTGCAGGACTTCCCATAATTAATGAATTAGGAGGGAATACTTTTCCTGAAGTTACTAATGAATTAGCTCCAACAATAGAGCCTTTACCTATTACTGCATTATCCAAAATAGTTGCACTCATTCCAATTAAACAATTATCTTCAATCTTGCAACCATGAAGCATAACTTTATGACCAATTGTTACATTGTCTCCAATAATTGTTTGTGAATCAACATCTGTATGAATCATTGATAAATCTTGAATATTTGTATTTTTACCAATTATAGTTTTATTTACATCTGATCTTAAAACACATTGAAACCATACTGATGAATTTTCACCAATAGTAACTTGACCAATTACATCTGCACTTGGAGCAACCCAAGCACTAGGTGCAATTGATGGATAATATTCTTTAAACTTTAAAATCATAATTCTCCTATCTTGCTTTATATTTTAATATTATAGGTTTTGAATAATTTGGAACTTCATCATAAGTAAATATTGCATAATATTTATCAATATCAGTAGCACCAAAATCATCAAATGTATAATTATCCATTCCAGCAAAAAGTTTTTGACCATCATGTGTTGAGTATGGTTTTCTATATGCATTTTTAATAACTTTTACACCTTTTAAATCATGGTGTTTAGGATTTTCCCAAGTTATCTTAATTTTCCCATTTTCCATTATTAATTGTGCATTTTTAACTTGTTCAAGTGCTTTTCTTCTTTTTGGTATATGTTCAAGAATTAATTTTGGGCTTAAAGACTGTTTTTTTGTTTCCCATGATACAGTTTTGTCTTTTATAGCTTTTTTTGATGATGTTGGTTTTAAAACAAAAGCTAAATCATCTTTATTCTTAAGTTTTTCATTTAAAGTAATTTCAGAAAAAGTATCAAATGCAAAATATTGTGTTTGATTATTTTTAAGCTCATTTGCACTTACATCATAACCAATATTCTGAATTATCTCTCTATTTGTAATACTTTCATAATCTTGGTCAATATTTTCATCAACAAATTCTAAATGAAATCGTATATCGTCTTTAATATAATTTTTTGTAGAATTTAGTTCAAAGAATCCACTTGTTATAAATGTTTCATCATATGGAGGGAGAGAAGAAGTATTAAATTCAAATGTAGAATAAATTTTTTTACCTTTTTCATCAAATCCTGAAGTAACTTCATCATTTTTTATCCCATGTTCACTTATTGTATGTACAGATTTAGGATATATTGTTGTAACAGTAGGTTTAAGAGTATAAGTAAGTTCTAATCTTGGTCTATAAGGAAGTCCATAACCATATTTACCATAACCAATATCCCATTGCATCATTTGTCTAGTTCTGCCTATTACTAACTCTTTAGGACCTTCTATTCTTAATACTACTTGTTTATTTTTAGCAACTTCTTGAAGACAGGCACACTCAATTCCTGAAAGTTCCCATGTTCTCCATATACCTTGTGTTAGTTGATGAGATGCTGTTGGTCGACCAATATATTCAATGATTTCCATATTATTAACATCATCAAAATCTGTTATATCTCCCATAGTTTCTTGATTAACAATACCTACATTCCATTCACCATACTTTTCAATAGTAGTTGAGACTCTATTAATTGGATATAGATTAAATGATGCTGATTTAATAATTGCATCATCAGGTAAAGAGCCAAGATTTATAGTAATAATTGCATAAGAAATACCTTTATTTTCATCAATTCCTACAAATAAAGAGTTATTCCCAAAATGTTTACTATTATTATTTAAAAGTTCTGCAACATATCCTGTAGTACTTGGTGCTGAATAATAAGTTTTACTAAATTCATCATATTCAGGATCTGTTCTTAATATAATTTGAGGATAAAATGGTGATTTTATTCCAGTTTTTTTATTAACAACTCTAATATTATAATAATAATCTCTATTGCTTTGAAGGTTTATATCATTAAACTCTAATTTTTGTGTTCTTGCGATTAAGTTTGAACTATTACAAAATGATTTATCTTTTAAACTTCTATAAATTTCGAAAAATACGTCATCTTCTATATTATATTTCCATTCAAGATTTACATGGTTCGATCCAATTTCTGTTACTTCAAAAGAATCTACTCTTTTTGTAGAATTATTTTTATCATAATTTGGTACTTCTTTAACAGCTGCAAGTAATGCTGGAATATGTTCTCTTAAGTGTTCATCCATATCACCCATATAATCAGAAATGTTTCTTGTACCAACTTCTACAACACTTGAAATTATTCCTTTTGAGTGATAAAATTCTCTACCCGAACCTGATATTAGTTTAGTAGGTGGCTTACCTTGATGTATTCCATATTCACGACCAGAAATTTTTCTAATTTCTTCAGCCATATTTGCACATAAAGTATTCATATCAGTTGTATCAATAGTATCTTCATGTCTAAAATCATGTGCAGGGAAAAATACATTTCCTTGTGAGTGATAATCTAAAGCTATAGAAATATTTGGATGTACTTCTACAAAATCTCTTAAAGCTCTAGTTTCTGGTTCAGAAAAAGGTTCAGGACCACCATAAACATTTGAAGTTGTCATTGTAGACTTTACATAACCTATAGGAAAGTTTCTATTTAAATCAACACCATGTGAACCATCAGCATTTACTCTTCTATTTTTTCTCCAAAAAGAAAAATGATTTCTTGAATATTCATATCCATCTGGATTTGCACAAGGAACCATATAAATAGTAGCATATTCTAAATATGCTTGTAGTGTGGGATCACTTTCATAATTTTCTAATACATATTTAGTAAAATCAATTGCTAATTCATGACCAACCCATTCTCTTGCATGAATAGTTCCTGTAAAAAACAACGCAGGTCTAGTATGCGCTGTTTTTACATCTTTTGAGATTGTGATTAAATTAATATCTCTTTCTTCCCAAGTCTTTCCAATTGACTCTAATTTAATATAATTAGGATATCTATTTTCTAAATCTTTGAAAATATGAGTAGATTCATCATATGATCTATAAAGTTGTTTCAAAAACTATTCTCCTATTTTTAGTCTAGATTTCAATTGAGCTAACTTATTTTTACCAATACCTTCAATCTCTTTTAATTGGTCTAAATCTGTAAAATGTTCAATCTCTTCTTTGAAATCTAAAATTATTTTTGCAAGTTTTGCACCAATACCTTTGATTTTCTTTAATGTATCTTGATCAGTATTATTTATATTAATTCTCATATCAGCAATATTGTTATCCCAAGTTTTAATCATCTGTTCATCTATTGATTCTAAGTCAAGTAAATCACTTGGATCAGTAATTATATTTTCACCAATAAATTCTTGAATATCTAAGGCTAATTCTTCTTCCATACCATGTAAAGTCATAATATCTGTTAAGGTTGCAGTATTAAAATTAATTTTAGTAAGTTCTAAACCATTACTATTTTCTGTTTGGATATCTTCAAGTTGTACATAAGCTGGAAGTTTTTCATATGAATACTCTTCTGGATAATCACTAGGATCATTTAAAATTGTTTTCTCCATATCAAAAGAACTGTCTTTTTCATTTATAAAATATGCTCCATCGCAAGATGGAGTATATTTACTAAATCCAATATGTCTCATTGTTCTTAATAATGATGGATCAATTTTACCTAATTCAACCCATGAATATAAAGGTACATAAGGCATTTTGTATTTACCATTAGAGAAGTCCCACATTAAGTATTCACAAATCCAATCTCTAATATAAGGGAAGGCAGCAAAGGCTGTAGCACATTCTAAAATATATGGTTTATCATCATTTTTATCAATTGCAATATCACAAGCCCAGTACTCAGCTTTTGCAGCTTTTGAAGCTTTTACAGCAAGCTCAAGTGCATTCATTGGAACATTTTCATAAGACATTGTTCCACCTTGAGATGTATTTGTAATCCATTCTCCATCACCTGAGAATCTCCAGAATGCACAAACTGGTTTATGTCCAATTAACATTACTCTTAAGTCACCAGAATATTTTAAATCAATTCCATTTTGAGTATAAATTGGGTCATATTTTTCTTTTTCAAGTAAATCGTATGCTTCTTTAAAATTATCAGCTTTATGAACATAATATCCACCATAATTTGAAGGACCATAACTTTTTTTAATAATTTGAGGATATTTAGCTTCATTTTTTAAATAATCATAAGCCTTTTGCTTTTCATTATGAAAAATTTTAGTTTTAGGAATTGCAATATCATGTTTTTCACAAAATAATGTAACATTCTCTTTAGATTTATTTGGAAACTGTGTCTCTAAAGAAGGAACAAATCTAATATGTGGCATTTCTTTAGCAATTTCTCTAAATGTTTCATATGCTGTTGCAGGAATATTACCAATTAATACATCAATTTTTTTAGCTCTTACTTCATTGATAAATCTTTGTTTATCTTTTCCCCAGTGATAAGTAACAGTTTCAATTTTATCTGGCCAACCTTTGAAGTTTGAATGATCAAAGAATCTTAAAACGTAATCAAGGTATAGAAATCCTAATTTTGGTAATTTACTCATGTTTTTCCTTTTATATTTGTGATTTATTATTTTGTTTTTTTTGTTTTTCTGTCAATTAAATCAACTATTAAATCAATTTTCTTGTCATTAAAATTTAACCCCATTTTCTCTTGCTCTGGTGTTGCAAATGCTGGAATACCATTTACTTCTAAAACTACATACTCCTCTTTTTTTCTATCATATATTATATCAACACCTGCTATATCTAATCCTGAAACTTTAGTAGCATTTAGTGCCAATTCGATTACTTCTTTATCTGGTTCTCTTAAAAATACACTACCACCGCTTGTAACATTTGTTCTCCAATCAGTTCCAGATGCCTTTCTACCGTAACAAGAGAGATATTGACCATCAACAATATCAATTCTAAAATCTGTATTATCGTAATCTACAAATTTCTCAACATAAAAATATCTTAAGTCCATTTGGTTTAAAAATGGCATTAACATATCAAGTGTTTCTTGATTTTCAATTTTTGTAAGACCAACACCACCCCAACCATCAGTTGGTTTGTATACCATTTTATCCCATTTTTTCATAACAGCATGTAGATGATGATTATCATCTCTATGACATAATTTATAATCTGCAGTTGCAACACCATGTTTTCTTAATAAAAAAGAAGTTTGGAATTTATCTTCTGTTAACTCAAAGGCTTCAAATGGATTAATCATAGGAAGAACATTATTTAATGCTTTTGCTAAATACATTTGGTATTGTGTTTGTTCACCAGCATTATATGAAAAGAATAGGTCTAACTTATCAAGTTTTATGTCATTCCAAAGAATATGACTATTTTTTGCGACAGCATCTCTTAAATTAATACCCGAAATAACATCAATATTTCTTTCATTTAATTTCTTGATAATTTTCTTTTGGATTTTATCTCCACCACCATTTTGATATAACCACATCCCAATTTTTCTATTTCTCATAATATCCTCTTATAAAATTAATTTTGTTTTTGGAAAAAATTTAAGATACTTGTCATCATCTTAATTCTTTTTTCAAATGTTTCTTTTAAGGCTCTTTCTTTTTTTGTATGATCGCCATCTCCAAAAGGACCAAAACCATCAAGAGTAGTTACGCCACAACTTGATACATGATTTGCATCACTAACGCCACCTCTTTTTTCAGTTGGTATTTTTGTATTAGTTATTTTTTCAAGTTGAGTTATCAAAATGTTCTGATTCTCATTTGCTTCCATAACATCTCTTTGAATTAAACCATCAAGTTTAGATTTAGTACCTTTTACATATGAAGTTTTTACAATTTCATTTAAAGATGATAATAATCTATCTCGTTCTTTATTAGTTGTATATCTAATTTCAACAATCATTTCACATTTTGGAGAAATAGTATTTGCTCCAATTCCACCTTCTATCTTTCCAACATTAACTGTCGTTCCAAGTTCTAAATTTGTTAAAGCTGATAATTTTTGTAATTTATATGAGGCTTCAAGATTCGCATCTACACCTTTTGTATACGATGTTCCTGCATGTGCTGGAATACCTTCAATATTAATAGTATAAGTTCCAACACCTTTTCTTCCTGTTACAACTTCTAAATTTTTACCTGCAGCTTCAAAAACAAAACAATAATCATAATTCTTTGCAATATCCAAAGTTACGAATTTTGAATCATCACTACCACTTTCTTCATCCGAAACTAATAAAAAGTCAATATTTGAGATTTCTTTATTTTCTTTATATATATTTCTTAATGATTCAAGTGCAACTATATTTCCACCTTTCATATCACAAACACCTGGACCATAAACCCAAGTTTCATCTTCAGTAAAACCTTCAAATGTATTTGGAGGGAATACAGTATCGTTATGACCTAATAACAATATATTTTTTAAATGATTTTTTCTTCTGGAGGTAAATAATTGATGGTTTCCAATTTCTTTTCTTTTATAGATTGTTTCTTCAAAACTAATATCCTTAAGCCATTGAGACATTATATGGCCAACTTTATCAACACCTTCTTTATTCTTTGTAAATGAGTTGATATTAATAATCTTTTTTAAGTCATTCAAGTAGTTCATGAACATTTCCATATTAAAATATATTTAGTCAAAATTATATATAAGATTAGTAGCATTATGAAAGCACAGTATAAAATTACATATCTTCAACGTAAAATTATACTGTAAATTAAGTTATAAAGAGAGTGAAGAATGGTTAAAAAATAACCATTTTTCTTAAAGGTGGTTATTTTTTGTTTTTCATTTGTCCTGCAATTATAAATCTTAATGCATTAAGTCTAATAAATCCTTCTGCATCTTTTTGATTATATACTTCATCTTCTTCAAAAGTAGAGTGTGCTTGAGAGAATAAAGATTTTTCAGATTCTCTTCCTACAACAATTACATTACCTTTATAAAGTTTAAGTTTTACAGTACCTTCAACATCTTTTTGAGTTGCATCAATTGCAGCTTGAAGCATTTCTCTCTCAGGTGAATACCAATACCCTTGATAAATTAATTTTGCATATTTAGGCATTAATTCATCTTTTAAATGTGCAGCTTCTCTATCTAATGTAATAGATTCAATTGCTCTATGTCCTTTTAACATAATAGTCCCACCTGGAGTTTCATAACAACCACGAGCTTTCATACCAACATATCTATTTTCAACAATATCAATTCTTCCAATACCATGTTTATTACCATATTCATTTAATGTTTTTAAAATTGTAGCAGGTGACATTTCTTCACCATTAATTGAAATTGGATCACCATTTTTATATCCAATTGTAATATATTCAGCTTTATCAGGTGCATTTTCAGGTGAAACTGACCATAACCACATTGCTTCTTCAGGTTCTGCATTTGGATCTTCTAAGCTTAAACCTTCATATGAAATATGTAAAAGATTAGCATCCATAGAGTATGGACTAACTGCTGGATTACCATTTTCATCTAAATGTTTTTTATCAATTTTAATTCCATTTTTAGCTGCATACGCAAGTAATTTTTCTCTAGAATTTAAATCCCATTCTCTCCAAGGTGCAATAACAGTAATTTCAGAATCTAATCCTAAGTAACCTAGTTCAAATCTAACTTGATCATTTCCTTTTCCTGTTGCTCCATGAGAAACAGCATCTGCTCCCATTTTATGTGCAATTTCAATTTGTTTTTTTGAAATTAAAGGACGAGCTATTGAAGTACCTAATAAATATTCACCTTCATAAATAGCATTTGCTCTAAACATTGGGAAAACATAATCTTTTACAAATTCTTCTCTAATATCTAATATAAAGATATTTTCAGGTTTAATTCCCATTGCCAGTGCTTTTTCTCTTGCTGGTTCAACTTCTTCACCTTGACCTAAGTCTGCTGTAAATGTAATAACTTCTGCATTATACTCATCTTGTAGCCATTTTAAAATAACTGAAGTATCAAGCCCACCACTGTAAGCTAATACTACTTTTTTAACATCTTTTTTGCTCATAAATTTATCCTATGATTATCATTATTTTTTGAGTGTTATTTTAACTAATTTTTGCTATAATCTTCTTTATGAGAATAGATAAATTTTTAAATGCCGTTAATATTACAAAACGAAGAGCAGTAGCTGAAGATATGCTTGAACATAAAGTTGTTTTTATAAATGATGTACCTGTGAAAAAAGCAAAAGAAGTAAAAGTTGGAGATATTATAGAGATAAAATATCTTGAAAGAAGTGAAAAATTTAAGGTATTACAAATACCAACAGTTAAATCAACACCTAAATCAAAAATGGATGAGTATGTAGAAAGGATAGATAATGTTTAATGCAACCAAATTAAAGTTTGATGATATATTTGAAGATAGATTACCTCATGAAGAAGTAAAAGAGTATTTATTAGAACTTTATGAAAGAGGTGAAACAGCAGCTGAAATTGCAGGAGCTGCTAGTGCAATGAGAGATCATCTTATTCCTCTTCCTATTCATGAAGACTTAAGAAATAAAGCAATAGATGTAGTAGGAACAGGTGGAGATAAAAGTTATAGTTTTAATATTTCATCAACAGTTTCGCTACTTTTAGCAGCAACAGGTTCTATCGTAGCTAAGCATGGAAATAGAAGTGTAACAAGTAAATCTGGAAGTGCTGATATGCTTGAAGCTTTGGGAATGAATTTAAACTTATCATTAGAGAATAATGCAAAAATGCTAGAAGAAACTGGTTTTGCATTTATGTTTGCAGCAAATCATCATCCTGCAATGAAATATATCACACCAATTAGAAAATCAATTCCACATAGAACTATAATGAATATTTTAGGACCTCTATGTAATCCAGCTGGTGTAAAAAAAGAAGTAGTTGGTGTTTTTGATAAAAATTATATTAATAGAATAGCTGCAGCTCTTGATATGTTAGATACAAAAAGAGCTATGATTTTATCATCAAATGACGGAATGGATGAAATTTCAGTTTCTGATATAACACAAGCCACATTATTAATTAGTGGTAAAATAAAAGATATAGAGATTAATCCCGAACATTATGGAATTACTTTATCAAATATGGATGATATAGTAGGCCAAGGACCGGAATTTAATGCAAAATTAACAAGAGATAT
Source organism: Poseidonibacter antarcticus (assembly GCF_003667345.1). Classification (NCBI taxonomy): domain Bacteria; kingdom Pseudomonadati; phylum Campylobacterota; class Epsilonproteobacteria; order Campylobacterales; family Arcobacteraceae; genus Poseidonibacter; species Poseidonibacter antarcticus. The sequence continues at coordinate 25,127 of NZ_RCWF01000002.1, read as the reverse complement.
ATTAACAAATAAAATATCGGGTCCAAAACTTGATGTTGTCTTATTAAATACAGCCGCAGCTTTAATTGTTGATGAAAAAGCAAGAGATTTTCAAGATGGTATAGAAATTGCTAAAGATGCTATCTTAAGTCAAAGAGCAGAAAGAAAGCTTGATGAATTAATTAAAATATCTAATCAGTTATCATAAGAATTATTTTGTTAGAAAAATTTGAACTAGAATTAAATCAAATAGATATAGCTGTTAAATATTTAGCTAATTTAATAAATAACGAAGATACTATTATTATATTAAGAGGTGATTTAGCAAGTGGAAAAACTACTTTTGTTAAAAACTTTGTGAAATATTTAGAATTAGATGATTTAGTAACATCTCCAACGTTTAGCTTGCAAGCTGTTTATTCAGATAAAATTTATCATTATGATGTCTATAATAAAACATTAAATGAATTTATATCTTTAGGTATGCTTGAAGAATTTGAGAAAAATGGTCTTCACTTTGTTGAGTGGGGCGATGAAAGATTAGAAGATTTACTTAAAGATTATGGTTATAGAGTAATTTTACTTGAAATAGATAAGTTAGAGAATAAGAGGTTATATAAAATAAATGCATAAATTACATATTAATAAAATAACAAAAAGTATAAAAAAAACACAGATATTACATGGTATTTCTCTTGAAGTAAATTCAGGAGAGATTGTTGGTTTATTAGGACCTAATGGGGCAGGTAAAACAACAACATTTTATACAGTTTGTGGCTTAGTAAAACCAACTAGTGGAGAAGTCTATTTTGATGATAAAGATATTACCTCTTTACCTTTACACAAAAGAGCTTTAAAAGGAATAGGGTATTTACCACAAGAGTCTTCTATTTTTAAGGATTTATCTGTTGAAGATAATCTTATGTTAGCTGCACAAATTATTACAAAAGATAAGGAAGAACAACATAAAAGAGTTGAAGAATTATTAGAAGTTTTTAATATCGAACCAATTAGACAAAGAAAAGGTGTTTCTTTATCTGGAGGTGAGCGAAGAAGAACTGAAATAGCAAGAGCTTTAGTTTCTCATCCTAAATTTCTTTTACTTGATGAACCTTTTGCTGGTGTTGATCCAATTGCAGTAAAAGATATTCAAGAAATTATTGCACAATTAACAAAAATCAATATTGGAGTTTTAATAACAGACCATAATGTAAGAGAAACATTAGAAATTTGTGATAGAGCTTATGTAATGAAAGCAGGGGCATTACTTGCTAGTGGTACAAGTAATGAAATTAAGAATGATAAAAAAGTACGAGAACATTATTTAGGAGAAGATTTTAACTTTTAATAATGTCTATTAAAGTAGAAACGGTTATTTTGTTACTACTTTATTTCGTCCTGTTTCTTTTGCTTCATATAATGCCTCATCACTTCTAGAAATAAAACTTTCTTCTGTATCATCATCTTTTAAAATTGATACTCCAAAGCTAGCTGTTATGTTTAATTTAAATTTTGTTAAAGGTTGTTTATAAATAGTAATTCTGATTTTTTCTGCAACAATACTAGCCCCTTTTAAATCTGTTTCAGGTAGTAGTAGTAAAAATTCTTCTCCTCCCCATCTAACTATAGTATCATGTTCTCTTACATTTTGAGTTATAAGCTTTGCAATTTCTTTTAATACCTCATCTCCAATTTGATGACCATATTCATCATTGACTATTTTAAAAAAATCAATATCAAATAATATTAAAGATAAGTTGTTTCGGTATCTACTTGATCTTCTAATCTCTTTCCCTAATAATGAATTAAATTTGTTTCTATTAAATAATCCTGTTAAAGTATCATGAGATGCTTGATATTCTAATAAGTTTGATTTTTCTTTTATTTCTGTAATATCAGTTAGTGATACAACATAAAAATCATTTGATTCATCATAATTATCTATATTTATAGTAAATATTCTATCTTCATTTTGTGAATTCTTAATTTTTATTACACTATCAACTTCTGCTAAATTTTTTATAAACTCATAATATGAATCATTTTTTGATAGAATATCTTTTGAAATAAATCCATACTCTTTGATAAAAAGATCAAAAATACTATTATAAGAATTTATAAATTCTTCTATAGAATCTACTTTAAAGAACTCTAGGAATCTTTTATTTACTATATTAATAGTTTCTTTATTTGACAGTATAATAATATTATCTTGAGCATCAAGTATTGATTTAATTTTTTGTATTTCAGTATCTACTCGGCTTTCTAAAGATATTTTTAATTGAGCTAATTGATTTTTTAAATAAATTGGTTCAATTGCTTTTATCATACTTTCAACAAGCTGGTATAAATCAATTGGTTTCATAGCGTATGTACTAATCCCTATTTGTATAGCCTTATTAAGGAAATGAGGATCATTATGTGCACTTGTTATTACAATAGGAATATTTTTATTTATATCTTTTATTAAAGAACACATTTTAAGACCATCCATTTTAGGCATATTTATATCTGAAACAATTAAATCTATATCATTAATATTTTCTTTAAATTGTTTTAATCCATCAAGTCCATCTTCTGCTGAATAAACTTTTTTAACTAATGAACCCAAAAGTTTAGCTGTAAATTCACGTACATCTTTTTCATCTTCAACATATAAAACTGTTATATTTTTTACTATATCTTTATTCACTAAAATTTCCATTGTTAAAATCAACTATTTCAGGGTGTGCAATTGGTTCTGAAAAATAATATCCTTGAGAATAATCAACTCCTAACTCTTTTGTTAATTCAAATATTTCTTTATTCTCTACATATTCAGCAATAGTTTTTAGATTTAAACTTTTTGCAAATTCAATTATTGTTTTCGTTATTTTATATGAGTTTTCATCTGTAGCAATATTTTTAATTAATGATGCATCAATTTTTAAATAATCAACATTCATTTTTAATAAGTGCTCAAAATTAGAGTATCCTGAACCAAAATCATCAATTGCTACTTTACATCCTAAAATTTTTACTTCATCAATAAATGTACTTAAAAGATTATAATTTTTTATATTTTCATCTTCTAGTATTTCAAAAACAACTTTTTCTGCTACATTATATATTCCTAGCATTTCTTTTATAAAAATTAAAAAATCTGGATTTTCAATATCTTCATACGAAATATTTACTGAAAATTCAAATGGTAATTTAACAAATTTTTTAAAAGATTTTTCTATAACAATCTTAGTTAATTTTGTATACTGATTAGATTTTTTTGATATATCTAAGAAGAAAAAAGGAGTAATTACTTTTCCATCTTCTTCAATTAATCTAACTAAACATTCATATTTTTCAACTTTTAAGTTTAAATTATTAATTAAAGGTTGAAAATATACTTCAATATTATCTTTTATAAATGCAGATTTTAATTTTTTAGTCCATAACATATTATTTTCATACTCTTCTAATCTATCTAACTCATCATAAAAAATCATATAATCTTTATGATCTTTTTTTGCTGATTGTAGTGCAATATCAGCAGTAATGAGTTTATTGTTTTTATTAGAAAAAGATATACCTGCTGTTAATCTAATATCAATTTCATATTGATCAAAAATGAAAACGGTTTTATATGCTAATTCTAATATTTTCTTTATTTTTTTAAAAAATTTTTCTTTATTATTTTCACTATTTGTTATACAATATGTATCAGAAGGAAACTTATATAATTTTAAATTGGGAAATTTATCAATATTTTTCTTTATTAAATTACCTAGTTCTTTTAATATAAAATCTCCAGCATAATGACCATAGAAATCATTTATTTCTTTAAATGAATTAATGTCAAGTATACAAATAGATTTTAAAAATAAATTTTGATTATCTTGTAGTTTTTTTATTAATTTTGACCTATTAGGAAGATTTGTCAAATTATCAGTATATAAAAGTTTAAATAATTCCTTTTTATGATTAATTTGATGACTAATATCATTTAATAAAATAAGATTGCTATTATTATAAGATAGAGGAACTTTTTGTAAAGTAAAGAATTTATTCTTATTTTCTGCGTCTTTAATACATACATTTAAAGTTTCTTGTGAAGATTTCTCTAGCCAATTAGAATTTAAATTAGTGAAATAATTTTCATACTCAATAAATATATCAGATATTTCAAGATATTTCTTATTTATAGCTTTTATTGACTTACAATTTGTTAATTTATAAAAATAATCATTTGCAAAAAGTACTTTTTTACCATCAGTAAAAAATATAGGATTTGTTATATTATTAATTATTGAATTAGATATTTCTTCTTCTTGTTTAAATAATATATCTTGCTTTAAAACATTAAAATATTGTTTAATTTTATAAATTAAATCATCATTAGTAATTGGTTTAAATAAAGAATCTACATAATTAGATTCTTTATTTAATTTTATTTGCTTATTAATTAATAATACAATAAATATTTTATTTTCAATACATATATCAAATAATTCTTTATAATTATCTAATTCAATACTTAAAAAGACTAAGTCAAAATGTTTAATATAGTTTAATATTTCTTTATTTTTAGAAGAAAGAGTTACAGTTGTATTTCTTAATTCTTTTTTTATATAGTTTTCAAAATTATCTAGATAAGTAAACTCCTTATCTGCTATTAATACATTAAAACGCATTTATGCCCTTGACTTTCTTTTTTAATATGCTTATTACATTATTATATCATATATAATAATGAATTTATTTTTTAAAAATACTTAGTGCATTATCTAGGTCTTCTTGTGTATCAATACCAAAAGATTTTGATTCAACTTTTACCATTGCAATTTTATATCCATTATCAATAGCTCTTAATTGTTCAAGTTTTTCAATGTTTTCTAACTTTGATGACTCTAGTGAACAAAATTTATTTAATGATTTCTTTGTAAAACCATAAATTCCTAAATGTCCATTATATAAAGAATTTTCATAGTGATCTCTATTATATGGTACTTTTGCTCGTGAGAAGTATATAGCATTAGATTTCTCATCAACTACAACTTTTACAAGATTTGGATCATCTGCAAATTCTGAAGAAATTTCTTTGTGACATGAAACAATCATAATATCTTCATTATTTTCTTTTATTTTTGATACTCTATTTATTACAGCTTGTACAACTTCTTGTTCTATAAAAGGTTCATCTGCTTGAACATTTACAATTATTTCATTTTCATTTAAATTTAACTTGTTTACTGCTTCATTTATTCTATCTGTTCCACTTTGATGCTCACTTGAAGTCATTACAGCATCAAAGCCATATTCTTTTGCAATATCAATCACTTCTTGTGAATCTGTAGCAATTACTACTTTGTCTAATGATTCAACTCTTTTAGCTGTTCTAATCACCATTGGTAAACCTAAAATATCTACTAATATCTTATTTGTAAATCGACTTGAATTTAATCTTGCTGGTATGATAATCATTTGTATTCCTTAAGTTTTATAAAACCTTATTTTTAGTGATATTATTATAATATAAAATCTTTAAAGAAGAATATGAAAGAAGAAATTTATGAAGAAAACTATTACAGTTATAGATACATTTGGATTTTTATTTAGAAGTTTTTATGCTCTACCACCGCTAAAATCAAAAGATGGCTTTCCCACAGGATTATTAACAGGATTTATGAATTTTATTTCAAATGTTGGAAAAGATTTTCAAACAGACTATATTGTTTTTGCACTTGATGCAAAAGGACCTACATTTAGAAGTGATATTTATACTGCATACAAAGCACATAGACCTGATGTTCCTGAAGATTTATTAAGACAACTTCCAATTGCGATTGATTGGATTGAAAAAATGGATTTTAAAACTGCAATTAGAACTGGTTTTGAGGCAGATGATATTGTTGCATCAATTGCAAAAGATGCAAAAGCAAAAGGTTTAAAAGTTAGAGTTGTTTCTCATGATAAAGATTTATATCAATTAATTGAAGAAGATATTTATTTATTTGATCCAATCAAAAAAAGTATCATCGATGAAAAGACTTGTTTTGATAAATATGGTGTTTATCCAAAGCAGTTTACTGATTATCAATCTTTATTAGGAGATAGTGCTGATAATGTTCCTGGAGTTAAAGGAGTTGGTGCTAAAACTGCTCAAGCATTAATTGAACAATTTAATGACTTAGATAATATCTATGATAATTTAGAAAATATTGAAAAGAAAAGATGGAAAACACTTTTAACAGAAGGTAAAGAACTGGCTTACATTTCAAAACAATTAGTAACTTTATCAAAAGATTGTCATTGTATTGATAATTTAGAAGAATTTAATTTACCTATTGAAAATCCAATATTAAGAATTCAAGATACATTAATTGAATATGGTTTAAATAGAGTTGTTGAAAGAGTTAATAAAGAAGGTTTAAATTATAAAACGGAAATACCAAAACCTAAAGAAGAATTAAAAACAGAATATATTTTATTAGATAATGAAAAAGAGTTATTTAAAGTAATTAATTCAATTCCAAAGAATTCAATAGTTGCTTTTGATACTGAAACTACAGATATTGATACAAAAAATGCCCAAATAGTTGGTTTTTCATTTTCCTATGAAGATACAAAAGCATATTATGTACCTATTGCTCACTTTTATCTAGGAGCTCCTGAACAAGTATCAATTGAAACGGCTAAAAAAGCTATAAACTTATTAAATGAATATAAATTAGTATTACAAAATTTTAAATATGATTATGAAGTTGTAAAGTTTAATTTAGCAATAGAACTAAAACTATATGCAGATACTATGATTATGGCATGGCTTTTAAATACAGCTCAAAGAGTAGGTCTTGATTTTCAGATTGAAAAGTATTTTGATCATAAAATGATTGCATTTAAAGATGTAGTAAAAAAAGGTGAAAACTTTTCAAATGTTGAAGTTTCAAAAGCTTGTGAATATGCAGCTGAAGATGCACTTATGACATTAAAACTTTATAACAGACAACTAGAAGAATTCGAAAAAGAAGATAATAAGATTTTATTAGACCTAGCAAGGGATGTAGAATTTAAATTTACTTATGTTTTAGCAAATATGTTTGAAAATGGTATAAAAGTTGATGTTAAAGTATTGGAAGATTTAAAAGTAAAAAATACTAAAACAATACAGAATTTAATTTCACGAATATATCAAGCAGCAGGAACAGAGTTTAATATAAATTCACCTAAACAATTAGGTTCAATTTTATTTGAAACATTAAAATTACCACCATCAAAGAAAACGAAAACTGGATATAGTACAAATGAGGTAGTTTTAAATAAATTATATGATGCTCATGAGATTATTCCTTTATTACTTAAATATAGAGAAGCTTTTAAATTACAATCTACTTATATTGAACCATTACTAGAATTAGGACTATCAAATGATGAAAACAGAATATATACATCATTTCTTCAAACAGGAACTGCAACAGGAAGATTAAGTTCAAAAAACCCTAACCTACAAAATATTCCTGTAAGAAGTGAAGCTGGAGCTTTAATTAGATCTGCATTTATACCAAAAGATGGTTATAAACTTGTCGGAATTGATTACTCACAAATTGAATTAAGACTTCTTGCTCATTTTAGTGAAGACCCAGCTTTAGTTGATGCATTTAAATCAGGTGAAGATATTCACTATCAAACATCTGTTAAAATATTTGGTGAAGAAAATGCTAAAGAAAAAAGAGGTGTTGCTAAATCTATTAATTTTGGATTATTATATGGAATGGGAAGTAAAAAATTAGCTGATACTTTAGGGATTACAACAAAAGAAGCAAAAACATATATTGATTCATATTTTGAAGCTTTTGTAAGTATAAAAGATTATTTAAAATCAATTGAAGAGTTTGCTTATGAAAATGGTTATGTTGAAACACTATTAAAAAGAAAAAGATTATTCGATTTTGACTCAGCAAATGGTATGCAAAAAGCTGCTTATTTAAGAGAATCAGTAAACACATTATTTCAAGGAAGTGCAGCAGATTTAATTAAGTTATCAATGATAGAAATATATGAAAAATATAAGAAAAATGACAAAATTAGCATGTTATTGCAAATTCATGATGAATTAATTTTTGAAATTGAGGAAAAAGAAGTAAAAAAAATAACGAAAGAGCTTGAAGAAATAATGGAGAACATTTTTACTCTAAACGTCCCATTGAAGGTGTCTAGCTGCATTGGAAATTCTTGGCAAGATTTAAAATAGCTTTAATAGTGGGATATATTGTAAAATATCCCATATTTATTTTGACATATTAAGTTTATTTTGTTATTATTATGTCTTAAATCAATATTTAAAGAGTAAAATAATGTTAAAAACAGTAAGAAATATAAGAAAGTTATACAATGCAAAATTACTTTTTATTAGTAGTGATGAAACAATTCACGAAACAATAGAAAATGAGTTTGATGATTATTTTAAAGAACTAAAAATTGCAAGTGATATTAACAATGCTATTGAATTAGCATGTTCAAATATATATGATATGGTAATTATTGATACAAATGTTAAGGGAATTAGTTTTTCTGAATTATGTTCAGAATTAGCACACTTGACTCCAACGTTACCAAAAATTATTATTTCAGATTCTGATGATAATGAAAATATCGTTACAGCAATTAATTATAGTGCATATACTTTTCTTTCAAAACCTTTAAGACCAAAAGATATTAAGTTATCTGTTATTATGTGTCTTAATCAAACAAAAAGAGGTGATAAAATTGAATTCCAAGGTGGAATTTATTTTGATGAGTATAGAGATCAATTCTTTAAAACAGGTGGAGTATTAGTTGACTTTACAAGATTAGAAAAATCTTTCCTAAAGTTGTTAATTTCTAAACGAACAGAAATAGTTGATTATGATTTAATCAAAGAGGTAGTATGGAAAGGTAAGGATATGTCAATTTATACAATGAGAAATATTGTAAATAAAATTAGACAAAAAACTTATTATGAAATTATTAGAAATCATTCTAATAAGGGATACACAATTGATAAGATTAAGAATTCTTAATCTTACTCATTTGCAAAATATTAATAAAAAAGTTATAATATGGAAGAATTGATCGTTTCTAAAGAAGAACTTATTCAAATGTTTGAATCTGAAGAGTTAACAGACAGTGGAAAAGCTTGGATTATGGACGGTAAAGAAGTAGATATTATAGCTTTACATGATGTAGATCCAAGATTTCTTCAAGATATAACAAATTCTAAATTCTACAAATTAGTATTAAAAGGTAATAAATAATGTCCCATTGTCCTTTTTGTAAAAAGAAGATAGCTATGAGTAAAGCTTTTTGCTCAAGAAGTTGTAAAGAAAACTATTTTCAATTAATCGCAATTCAAGTACCAAAACCATTCTTAAAAAGAATCTTTGTCTTTTGTACTCCAGAACAAAGAGAAATTGAAATTGATAATTTTGCTAGCAGACATGGTTGGAGATTAGATTTATTAAAAAATAAAATTAATGAATTAGCTATTGAAGCTGGATTTATAGAAGAGAATAGTTAACTTTAATGTTAACTATTCTGTTTACTTGTACTTGTTTTCTTTTTTATAGAAAAATAAAATATCATACAAATTAATAAGACTATACTCGATTGTAAAATTCCCATTGTAAGCCAATTACTATAAATAAATCCTAATTGTATATCCGGTTGTCGGAAAAATTCGGCTACTATTCTCATAATAGAATATAAGATCCCATACATAAGAGCTAATTGACCATCAAATGTCTTTTTCTTTCTTATATAAACTAATATAGCAAATACAACTAAACCTTCTAAAAATGCTTCATAAAGTTGTGATGGATGTCTTAATGTTTCACCTACATAAATTCCCCATGGAACATCAGTAGTACGACCAACTAGTTCTTGATTGAAAAAGTTACCAATTCTACCAAATACATAAGCTGCTGAAATACCTAAAACTGATATATCTGTAATAAACCAAAATGAAACTTTATTCTTTTTACAAAATAAAATTGAAGCTATTATAAAACCAATAAGTGCTCCATGATAACTCATCCCAGCAATTCCTGTATAAACACCATCAATATAAGGGTTAAATATTTGCCAAGGGTTTTTTAAATAATACATTGTATTTGTATCATAAAAAAGAACATAACCTAATCGTGCACCTAAAATAACACCTATTTCTGCCCACCAAATATACGAATCAAATAAATCATTTGAAATATTTAATTTATCATTCTTAATAAACCATTTTGCAATAAATATTGCTGAAATTAATGCTAACGCATACATAATCCCATACCAATGAACAGGTACGGGACCAAGTGTAATAGCAACTGGGTCAAAATTTGAATATATATTTTGCCAATATTCTTGCATTTTAATCTAATGCCTCTGCAATTAATTCAATTGGGTTCTTAAATTGAACATCAACATCAGCTAAATGTAAAGAGTTTGTAATTTGCATTCTACAAGCTGAACACTCGGCACTTACAACTTGTGCTTTTGTTTCTTTAATCATTGCAGCTTTTGGAAGACCTGCTGCTTTTGCAAATTCATATTTTTCAGTTTGCATTGTTACACCACCAAAACCACAACATCTATTTGAATCACTCATTTCTGTTAATACATAATTTTGTTTTAATAGATTTCTTGGTTCTTCCCAAATACCTTGCATTTTTTTAGCATGACAAGGGTCATGATATGTTACTGTTGTATCAATTTTCTTTTTACTTTGTGCTAACATTTCTCTTAATTTTGTATTATCATCAAGCCATTTTGTAGCCATAAAGATTTTTTTAGATAATTTTACTGCTCGTGCTTGCCAATCTGGTTGATCATGTAAGAAATGTTCCCAATCTTTATTTATCATAGCACTACAAGTAGCTTCTGGAATAATTACAGCATCAACATCATCAATCCATGTTTCAAAATATTCAATATTTTTTTTAGTTAAATAATCAACTGTATCAAAAGCTCCTGTAAAATAAGCAGGTGCTCCACAACATAGCTGTTTTTTAGGAATCATAATATCAAGTTCAAGTTTTTTAAGAATTTTAACAAGTGAATCACCAGTATTTGTATATGTATAATTACTCATACATCCAATAAAAATTGCAACTTTATTCTTTTTATTCTCTTTAACTTTTTTATTTTTTGCAAGAATATTTTGAGGATATTTATTTAAAAAACTTCTCATATCAGCAAAAGGTAAGACTCTATCTTTTTTAACAATAGGAAGAGAAAATCTAGGTTTACCTGATTGTTTAGTTTTATCAAGTTTTAAAGCACAAGTTTGGAACATCCAACCCATTCGTGAAAGCATATCCATAGTTTTTCTATGTCTTAATAGAAAGAAAAACAATCTTTTATACCAAGCAATACCATATTTTTTTGCAATATCTGCTCTTACTTGTTCTATTACCATATCAGTTGGTAAATCAATAGGACATTCTTCAACACAGTTTGTACATAAAAAACATGATTCAAAAATATCTTTTGCATTTTTATCTAGTTCTAATTCATCTCTTTCATAAGCACCTAATAAATCAATAAATCCTCTTGGACTTGTTGTTTCATCTTGGTTTATATTAAAGATTGTACATACAGGTTTACATTTTCCACATTTAACACAGGCATCAGATACAGCTGTGTAATTAAATTTATTTATTGACACTTTAAATAACCTTTTGTTTAAAAATTTTTAATATTTATAATAAAAAGAAATATACTAGAAAATTGGTTAATAGTTGATAAAAAGGGCTTATATTAAAGGAGAATAGGGGAGTTTTATAAAAAGAAGCTAAGACTAAATAGTCTTAGAAAATCTTCTTTTATCTTCAGGTATTTTATTTAAATATGCATCAAAAGGCATACAAATATTTCTAATTAGCATTGTTCCTGTTTGTGACACATGAATATTTTCATCAGAAATTTTTAGTAGTTCTGCTTTTTCGAACTCTTGTAATGCTTCAATAGCGTCTGCAAAATATTCTTTAAAGTTTACATTAAATTTTTCTTCAACTCTTGTTATATTTAAAGAGAAGTTACTCATAAGTTCCATAATAACAAACTGTCTTAATTGATCATCATCACTTAATCTATAACCTTTAAATACAGGTAAATCGCCATTATCTAAAGCTGCTTCATAAGATGGTATATCTTTAAAGTTTTGAGCATAATAATCTACTCCATTACCAATAGAAGTTAAACCAATACCGATTAAATCAGCTCCACCTTTTGTAGTATAACCTTGGAAATTTCTATGTAACTCGCCTTTTTCAATAGCTTTGAAAAGCTCATCTTCAGGTTTAGCAAAGTGATCCATTCCGACCATTTTATAGCCATTAGATGTAAAGAAATCAATTGTATCTTTTAACATTGCTAGTTTTTCTTCTGGTTTTGGGAAAGTTGATTCATCAAATTTTCTCATAGTTTTCATAAGCCAAGGTACATGAGCATAATTAAATACAGCAAATCTATCTGTATCTAACGTAATCATTTTTTCTAATGTTTTCTTGAAACTTTTTCTTGTTTGATGAGGAAGTCCATATATTAAATCAGTATTTACAGAATAAATTCCTGCATCACGCGCTATTTTAATTACATTTTGAGTTAATTCGAAAGGTTGAATTCTATGAATTGTTTTTTGTACTTGTTCATCTAAATCTTGTACTCCAAAACTTAATCTATTACATCCACCTTTTTTTAAAACATCCATATGCTCTTTTGTGAAAAATCTTGGGTCAACTTCACATGAAACCTCAGCATCAGTTCTAAAGTTTGGAAATACTTCTTTTACTGCATTTATTACATCATCAAGTTGCTCTGGAGAAAAAAATGTAGGTGTTCCTCCTCCAAAATGCATTTGTGTAACTTCTCTTTTTGTATTTAAATGATTTTTTAATATGCTTAATTCTTTTTTTAAGTATTCAATGTATTCAACTTTTTTTTCTTCTTTTGAAGTAAAAATTGTATTACATCCACAAAAATAGCAAGCACTTCTACAAAAAGGCATATGAATATAAATAGATATGCACCTATCATCACTTTGATTCTTATAATATGCCTTTAAATCATCTTGAGTAAATTCCGTACTAAACTCAGGAGCAGTTGGATATGATGTATATCTAGGACCTGGTCTTGAATATTTTTCAAATTTCTTGAAATCTATCATAATTATGAATTTCTCTTTTTATCTAACCAAACCATTACACCTTTTTGTGCATGTAATCTATTTTCAGCTTCTTGAAAAATCAAACTTTGACTTCCTTCTATTACTTCTTCACTAACTTCATAACCTCTATAAGCGGGTAAACAATGTAAGAAGATAGCTTTATTTTGAGCTAAACTCATCATAGAAGAATCAACTATATAACCATTGAAGTCTTTAAGTCTTTGTTCTTTCTCATCTTCTTGCCCCATAGAAACCCAAGTATCTGTAGTTACTACACTTACATCTTTTACAGCAACTTTAGGGTCATTACTAATGAAAATTTTTGCACCTGAAATTTTTGCCATTTCTAAAGCACGTTCAAGTATATCAGCATTTACTTCATAGCCTTTTGGTGTTGCAATTCTAAGTTCAAAACCTAATTTTGCAGCTAGATTAAGCCATGAATGAGCCATATTATTACCATCTCCTACATATGCTACAACTAAATCTTTATCTAATCCTTTTTCTTGGATTGTTAAATAATCAGCCATTAATTGAACAGGATGATATTCAGTTGTTAAACCATTTATTACAGGAACTTTTGAGTATTTTGCAAATTCTTCAATTTTCTCATGTCCAAAAGTTCTAATCATAACCATATCTACCATACTCGATATTACTCTAGATGTATCACTTAACGGTTCACCACGTCCAAGTTGAATATCATTTGAAGAAAGGAATAATCCTATTCCACCTAATTGGTAAATACCTGTTTCAAAAGAAACTCTTGTTCTTGTTGAACTTTTTTCAAAAATCATTCCAAGAGTTTGTTTTTTTAAATACTCTTTAAATTCTTTGTTTTTAGTTTCTTTCTTGATTTGTTTAGCTAAATCTAATATTTCTAGAATTTCTTCTTTTGTATAGTCTGCTAATGTTAAGAAATGTCTCATAATTATTTCCTCTGTAATTAATAAAAGCAGATATTCTATAGAATTTACTATTATTACTAACTTAAATTTGACTTTATTTAAATAAATAATTTAAAATTTATTGAGTTATTATTGTTTAAAAAAAGCGATAAAATCACACTTTTGTAAGATTAGGAGTTTATAACTTAGAATATTTGTCTATAAATATTCTAAGTTATTTGAGAATAAATTCTTTATTTTATTTTTTTCTTAGTAATTCACAAGCTTCTTTTGCATGATAAGAAATGATAATATCTGCACCAGCTCGCTTAAAGCCTATTAATGTTTCCATCATTACTCTTTCATAATCAATAAGTCCTGCAGCTCCTGCATTTTTAAGCATTGCATATTCACCACTTACATTATATACGCATAAAGGTAATCTTGTTTCATTTCTAATATCTCTTACAATATCCAAAAATGCAAGTGCTGGTTTAACCATTAAAATATCTGCACCTTCTTTTTCATCTTCTAATGATTCTTCAATAGCTTCAAGTCTATTTGCAGGGTTCATTTGGTATGTTCTTCTATCTCCAAATGATGGAGTTGATTCTGCTACATCTCTAAATGGTCCATAATAAGCACTAGCAAATTTAGTAGAATATGCCATAATTGGTAAGTCTTTGAATCCGTTTTCATCTAATGCTGTTCTTAAAGTTGTAATAATTCCATCCATCATTCCAGAAGGTGCAATCATATCAACTCCTGCTCTTGCATGAACTAATGCTTGTTGTGCTGAAATTTCTAATGTTTTATCATTATCAACAGTTTGAGTTTTTGGATCCATAATTCCACAATGACCGTGGTCTGTGTATTCACAAAAACATAAATCAGTTACAATAAACATTTGAGGGAACTTTTCTTTTATAGCTCTAATTGTTCTTGAAATAATACTTTCATCACATAAACACTCACTACCAACTGAATCTTTTACATCAGGAATTGCAAAAAGAATAATTGATTTTAAATCAATACTTATTAAATATTCACACTCTTTTAATATTTCATCAATACTCATTTGATAAACACCTGGCATTGAAGATACTTCAGTTTTAATACTTTTACCTTCTCTTACAAATAATGGATATATAAAATCATCAGGTGCTATTTTAGTTTCTTGAACTAAGTTTCTTAAAGTCTCATTTATTCTTAATCTTCTAAATCGTTTAAACATTCTATTTACCTCTTTTGGTTATAATCTTGCGAATTATAACAACAATAAGGTTTAAAAACAATGAATATAATAAAATCTAATATTGCAAACCTACCTACAAAACATGGAAAATTTAGAATAAAAGCTTATAAAGACGATAATCAAGAACATTTAGCAATAATGAGTGAGGATTTTGAAAATATTGAAATTCCTTATGTTAGAGTACATTCTGAGTGTTTAACAGGTGACGCAATAGGAAGTTTAAAGTGTGATTGTCAAAATCAATTAAATTTATCATTAGACTTTATAGGGAAAATGGGTGGCTTAGTTATCTACCATAGACAAGAAGGAAGAAATATAGGCTTACTTAATAAAATTAATGCTTATGCTTTACAAGATCAAGGTAGAAATACAATTGAAGCTAATATTGAGCTTGGATTTAAAGAAGATGAAAGAGATTATAGAATAGTAAAATATATTTTTGATGATTTAAATATTAAAAAAGTAAAATTAATTACAAATAATCCAAATAAAATAGAGTATATTAAAAGTATTGGAGTTGATATTGTTGAAAGAATTCCAGCAATTACTAAAGCTAATAAATATAATGAAGATTATTTAAATACAAAAAAAGATCAAATGGGACATATGCTTTAATGAATTTACAAGAACTTTTAGAAAAAAATGATTTTAATTACGATAGTAAATTTTATAAAGATTGTAATGTTTTTATAGGATTGCTTCAACAATGGGGTAAGGTACATAATTTAAGTGGAAGATTAAGTACAGAAGATATAAATGAAAATATTTTAGACTCAATTTATCCTCTAAAATTTATAGATAAGTATGATAGTTTTGCTGATATTGGTACGGGGGCTGGTTATCCTGGACTTTTACTTGCTATTGCAAACAGAGATATTAAATCATATTTAATTGAACCAAGAATAAAACGTGTTTCTTTTTTAAATTTTGTAAAAGCATCATTAAAACTTGATAACTTAACTATAATTTGTAATAGGGTTGAAAAAGTAGAGAACTTAAAAGCAGACTTAATTACTTCACGAGCAGTTACAAATACTGCACTTTTATTAGAAATAACAAAAAATATTGTGAATGATAATCCTTCTTATTTGTTTTATAAAGGTAGTATGCTAAATGAAGAGTTAGATATTGCAAAAGTAAATCAAAATTATCAAATAGTTAATAGAAATGATAGAAACTATTTATATATTAAAGGTAAATAATGATTTTAAAAACAATAGCAATTTTAGTTGTTCTATTCATAGTATATATACTTTTTTTTAAAAAAAATAGAGAAAAAGATATTGTAAAAAAGAAAGATATAAAATATGAAGATGAAATGGTTGAATGTCCCACTTGTGGAACGTATATCTCAACAAAAGAATCAATCTTAAGCAATGGTAAATATTACTGTTCAAAAGATTGTTTAGAAAATAAATAGGAATTTGTATGATACTTATAGGGGATAAACTTATACCATTTGATAAAATTTACAATATTTCTTCAATTGAAGAGATTAAAAGTACAAAAGCAAATTGTATAATCTCATTTCGTTACAACGAAGAGTTATTAACGTATGCATCGCAAAATGATTTAAATTATGCAATAATTGTTGACTCAATAAAAGAAGCAATTTATGCAAATTCTTTAAGTGCTATGTATATTATTTGTAATAAAGATTTAGCTTGTAGTATTCAAAAAATAGCAGATAACTATATGTTTGATTCTAAAATACTAGCTCTTATAAATTCAAGTGAAGAAATAGAAGAAATAGCACAAAATGAGATAGATGGAATTATATACAAAGAAGTAATAAATTAACATATTTTAATAATTAAGAGATTTTTAGATAAAATGTCTGCCTTTATTAAGAAAATACTAGGATAAATGTGAAAGATATATTAGATACAGTCATACTTATAATGTTTGTAATTATGGTAGCAATGTTTATTATTAATTTTAATAGACAGCAAATAAAAAAACATACAGATAAAATTGATAAAAACGAAAAAAACATAGAGAAAAAGGGAACTATAGATGAATAAGCCATTACTAATTGAAATTGGTGTTGAAGAATTACCAGCAATTCCATTTTTAAAAGAATTACCAAATATTGAGAAAAAATGGGCAGATATATTAGAAAAGAATAGATTATTAAGTGATTTTGAATTTTATTATACACCAAGAAGATTAGTATTGTGGCATAGAGAATTTCAAGTTTCACAAGAAGATTCAGTTGTTGAACAATTTGGAGCACCTGTTAAGATTGCTTTTAAAGATGGTGAACCAACTGGTGCTGCTTTAGGTTTTGCTAAAAAATGTGGTGTTGATGTTAGCGAACTTGATAAAATTGATCAAGGAAGAGGGAAAGTACTTTATTTTAAAAAAGAAGTAAAAGGAACTCATGCAAAAGATTTATTAAATGATATGATTAATGAATTTATCAATTCTCTTAATTTTGGAAAGTCAATGAGATGGGGGAGTAGAACAGATAGTTTTATTAGACCAATTAGATCTTTATCTATACTTTTAGGTGAAGAAGTAGTAGAAGCAGAAGTTTTTGGTGTACAATCTTCAAACATTTCATATCCACATAGAATGGTTTCTTATGAGCCATTTTCTTATACATTTGCAGGTGATTATTTCTGTAAATTAGATAAAAATGGTGTAATTTTATATCCAAATGAAAGACGTGAAAGAATACTTTCACAAATGAAAGATATAGAAGCAAGACATAGTGTAAAAATTGATATTGATGAAGAATTACTTGAAGAAGTAGTTGCAATAACAGAATATCCTACTGCTTTAATTGGTAAATTTGATGTTGAATTCTTAGAATTACCAGAAGAAGTAATTGTTACGTCTATGAAAGAACACCAAAGATATTTTGCAGTATATAAAGATGGAGTTTTAACAAATAATTTTATTGTAGTTTCAAACTCTAAAACTGATGATTTTGGATATATTATTTCAGGAAATGAAAAAGTATTAAGACCAAGACTTGCAGATGGTATGTTTTTCTATAAAAATGATATTGCAAATGGTTTAAGCAATGAAGGACTTAAAAAGTTAACTTTCGTAGAAGGTTTAGGTTCTATGTATGAAAAAAGTGAACGTGAAGTAGAAATAGCTAAGCACTTAGCAAAACTTTTTGATGTAGAAAAAGAAGAACTTATAGAAAAAGCAGTAATGCTTTCAAAAGCTGATCTTATGTCTGAAATGGTATTTGAATTTACTGAACTTCAAGGTTTAATGGGATATTACTACGCAAAATTAGCAGGAGAAGATGAACTAGTTTATACAGCACTTAAAGAGCAGTATTTACCAGATGGTGAAGATTCAGAACTTCCATCGAATAAATTTTCATCAACTATTGCATTAGCCTATAAATTAGATAATTTAATGGGACTATTTTCTGTAGGTAAAATTCCAACTGGTTCAAAAGATCCATTTGGTTTAAGACGAGCATCAGCTGGTATTGTTAAAATTGCAATTGAGCATAAATTACCAGTAGATTTATCAGAAATTATTGATGCCTTAGCTTCTAACTATAAAGGTTTAGATAAAAAACAATTGGTTGATTTCTTCAACGAAAGATTATTTAAAATCTTCGATGTAAACCCTTCTGTTTTAAAAGCAGTATTAGGAAGTGGTGAAACTGATATTTATAAAATTTCTCAAAAACTTTGTGCATTAAACCCAATAGTACAAAGTGATAGTTTCAAAGAATACTCTAGTACATTCAAAAGAGTTGCAAATATTATCAAAGATGTTAATCTTGATGAAACTTTAACAATTGATGAATCATTATTAGAAGATGATGCAGAAAAAGAACTTATAAATAAATATAAAGAAGTTACTTCAAAATCGTATGAAACATATGATGAAGAGTTAGACGCTTTATTTGCAATGAAACCAGAACTTGACAATTTCTTTGATAAAGTTTTTGTAAATCACGAAGATATTAATATCAAAACAAATAGAAAACATACAATAGCTCTTGTATATCAAGCATTTAGAAAAATTGCTGATATTAAAGAGATTACAATATAAATAAATCAAAACACCTTGTACAAGGTGTTTTGAATTTTCTTGATTTTTAGATAATCAAATATCATAATGTCCGTGGTATTTGAGATGAATGATGATGTAAAATAGGACTAGGTTTTGTAGAATCAATTACGTAACTAAACCTTGCTTCAAAATTAAGCAATTCCCCATCAACTGCAAAACGCCAATTATAAATACCACTTAATAAATAAATATTATTCCCCAAATTCTGAGTTATTATAGTATTTTCATGAAGTGCAATACTAAGTTCTTCTTTATTCGCTAATTTTTCAAAATAATCTTTTATCTTTTCTTTTCTATCAAGTAATCTATTAGAAAATGTTGGAATCATTACAGCCTTATCATCATATAATCCTAAAAGGTCTTGTATATCTCCATTATTAACTGCTCTCATCCATTGATTAAGAATATCTTTTGAAGTTTTAATCATTATTTTTTCCTTTGTTTAATTTAATAAGCACTATTGAAAGTCTTTTGATAATATTTCTAATAATTCATTTTTATCTTTCCATTCATTGATAACTTCATTTGAAAAGATAACTTTTTTTATATCTAATTCAATTAGATTAATATCTTCTCTAAATGCTTCTGCATATCCTGTTTTTGTTTCATGAACTCTTACTGATGAAACTAAAACTTCTCCTTCACCATTAGAAAATACTGTATGTTTTAAAATATGATCAATAAACTTTAAAAACATTAAACTATAAACTTCAGCACTTGGTGATATAGGTATTTGTATCCATCGTTGAGAATTTGTTTTAAAAAAGTTTTTAAATTCTTTTGACTCTTTCTCCCATAAAGTGTAGGCATGATCAAAAGAATCAATAATATTTTTTATATGTTTTTTTGTTAATCCAAAATCTAAAATCATATATCCATTATCTAATTTATTAGAGGTAAAAAATACTTCTACTATATAAGAATGACCATGAATTGACTTTTTACATCTTATAGTTGAACAATTTCTTACTATATGTGCACCTTCAAATTTGAATTTTTTCCTTATTATCATAATATATTCCTTACCATAATTATTCTATACTCCAAAGTAAAGTTTCACCTGCTAACATAGGAACAACATCTTCATTTTTATAATTATAAACTTTTGGAACTATAAAATCTTTTTTAATTAATTTAATAACTTTGTTTTCAGGTTTTAAATTATAAATCTTTTGTGCATTTAAACTTATAAAAGCATTTAAATTAGCGAGTTTATTATGTTTTTCAAAAAGTTGTGTTAATACTTGAAGGCTAATTGGAGCAGTATATACACCAGCAGCACCACCAGTGGAAGTCTCTTTATTCTTTTTTAAATGAGGAGCAGAATCAGACCCAAACATTAATTTAGGATGAGCTTCTAAAGCAACTTTTAATAAAGCATCCCTATCTTCATACCTTTTTACAATAGGTTTACAGAAAACATGTGGATTTAACATCCCTCCTGCTACATCATCTAGTGTTAGAAGTAAATGGTGAATAGTTACAGTTGCGTATAAATTATCATATTTATCTAGTAACTCAACAGCATCTTTTGTACTAATATGTTCCATTATTATCCGTAAGTTTGGAAAATTAATAGCTAAAGATTCATAGATAGGGAGAAATTCTTTTTCTCTATCCATAACAAAACCTTTTGTTTCACCATGAACACATAAAGGAATATCTAATCTACTCATTGATTCAAGAGTAGGTCTTAAAATTTCTATATCCATTGAAGATACTCCTGTTTGTGAATTTGTTGTAACACCAAAAGGATATAGTTTAACTGCTATTATTTCATCTTTAATATCTTTTAAAAACTCATATGAATAATCAACTTGGAAAAATATTGTAAGATATGGAGTAAATTTATCTTCCTTACATGCATTTTTGATTCTATTTTTATATGAAAGAAGTGTATCTTTTGTTGTGATTGGGCTAATAAGATTAGGCATAACTAATGCACCTACAAAATTTTTTGACATATGTGGAGCTACTAGTTTTAACATATCATCATCTCTTAAATGAAGATGCATATCTAAAGCAGAGTTTATAATGAAGCTTTTCATTTTATTCCTTTTATTTTACGCATTCTAACTAAAGAATATTTAAATGCAACTAAGTCGCATTTAAATATTCTTTGCTAAAATACCAGAAATTAAAAAGGTAAAATATGAAAATTGATTTTGATAAATCTAATGGTTTAGTACCTGTTATTACACAAGAATACGGTACAAATGAAATATTAATGCTAGCATATATGAATGAAGAGGCTTTAAATCTAACTGTTGAAACTAAAATTGTTCACTATTTTTCAAGAAGTAAAAACAGAATATGGAAAAAAGGGGAGAGTAGTGGACATATTCAAAAAGTAATTGATTTAAGAGTTGATTGTGATGAAGATACACTTTTAGTAATTGTAGAACAAATTGGTAATTCTGCTTGTCATACAGGAGCAAAATCTTGCTTTTTTAGATCTTATTTCCCAGACAATACTAGTAATATTATTAAATCAGAAGTTGCAAAATTACCTACAAGATATGGTAATTTTGATATTAAAGCATATAAAGACGGATCACAAGAGCATCTTGCTATTATGAGTAAAAATTTTTCTGATATAAATACACCTATAGTTAGAATACATTCTGAGTGTTTAACAGGTGATACAATGGGTAGTTTAAAATGTGATTGTAATAATCAACTTAATTTAGCATTAGAACTTATTTCAAAAGAAGGTGGTTTAGTTGTCTATCATAGACAAGAAGGACGAAATATTGGATTAGTAAATAAAGTAAATGCATATAAACTTCAAGATGAAGGATTTAATACAATAGATGCAAATCTAAAATTAGGGTTTAAAGAAGATGAAAGAGATTATGGTGCGGTTGGGTTTATACTAAAAGATTTAAATATTAAAGAAATAAAATTAATTACTAATAATCCTACAAAAATAAAATTTATTGAAGATTGTGGTATAAAAATAGCAGAAAGAATACCTGCGATTACAGAAATAAATAAATTTAATAAAAATTATTTACAAACTAAAAAAGATTTTATGGGACATATTTTATAAAATTCTTATTCTAAGCTAATAAAGTTTAAATTAATTAATCTTTACTAGCTTATAGTATATTTTTAGAAAGTTATTAAATTTTAACTAAATATCTTCCAACAGCTTTTCCTGCAAGTAATGCTTCATAAGCTTCTTTTATTCCATCCAAAGAAATTTCATTTGTAAGATTTTCAAGTGTATCAATTTTAAAATCACCTGCAACTTTTTCCCATGCAGCGATTTTCTTTTCTCTTTTAGCTTCAACTGAATCAATACCTATTAATCTAACACCTCTTAAAATAAAAGGAAATACATTTGTAGATAATTCATGAGAAGATGTTAATCCACAACAAGTTGCAACACCATCATATTTTATCACTTTTAGTGCTTCTGCTAATATATTTCCACCAACAGTGTCAATTACTCCTGAGTATTTTTCTTTTCCCATTGGTCTTTTGTTTTCTACATCAAAATCTTTTCGTAAGATTACTTCTTTAGCTCCAAGTTCTTTTAAGAATGGAATTTTTTCTTCTTTTCCAGAAATTGCAGTAACTTCAAATCCTAACTTGCTCAAAATTGAAACAGCAATTGAACCAACACCACCTGTTGCTCCTGTAACTAATACTTCACCTTCTGTAACACCATTGTTTAAAAGTTCATTTACAGATAATGCTGCAGTTAATCCTGCTGTTCCGTATGTCATAATTTCTTTTTCAGTGATATTCTTTGGCATCTTTACTACCCATGAAGCTGGAACTTTTACAAATTCAGCATGACCACCGTTTGTATTCATTCCCATATCATAACCAGTTACTAAAACTTTTTCTCCAATTGTAAACTCATCTGAATTTGACTCTTGAATAATTCCAGCAACATCAATTCCTGTTACATGAGGAAAAACTCTTGTAACTCCTGGATTTCCAACTGAACTAAGTGCATCTTTAAAATTTAATGATGAATACTCTACTTTTATTAATACTTCATTTTCTTCAATTATTGGAGTTTCAATATCTTGAATTCCTGATTCAAATTTTTTATCTTCTATTTTTTCTACTATATATGCTTTCATATTAATCCTTTTGATTTTGTTTTATTTACTTATGCTGAAATTTTAGCTAAAATACAATCTAATAACAAGAACTAACTAAAAAGATATATACTATCTAAAAGTATACTATCTTAGAATAAAGGCTTATAATGACTAAAAAGATCAATACAAAAGAAGTATATGAAAAATGCCCAGTGGAAACTTCTCTTGATGCATTAGCAGGAAAGTGGAAAATATTAATACTTTGGTATTTAAGGAGTGAAACTAAAAGATTCAATGAGCTTCAAAAAATGCTTCCTCATACAACACAAAAAATGCTAATTCAAAAACTAAGAGAATTAGAAGAAGATGGAATAGTACATCGTGAAGTTTATCCTGTAGTACCCCCTAAAGTTGAATATTCGATGACAGAATATGGTATAACTTTGAAGCCTATTTTAAAACAACTTTATTTATGGGGAGAAATTCATAAAAAAATAAAAATAAATTCTAAGAATGACGAGTGATTAATTAGTTAATTGTTTCAATATTTACAAGTTCAATAAATGAGCAATCCTTTTTTATGAGTTTTCTTGAATTAGCATCTTCTTCTGCTAATGTTATTAAATCTGCAAAATCATCTTTATTTACTTCAAACTGATATAATTCTTTAACTGTCTCTATTTTTATTTTACAATCATTATCTTTTGTAAAAAGTTCAAGATTTCTAATACCCTTTGCAAATTCATTTTTTATAGCTTTAGAAATCTTCTCATTTGAAAGTAATTTTTCGATTGTAAGTTCAAGATTAAAATCATTTTTACACACTATTTTGTAAGTTACCATTATTTTACCATCCATTTAGGGTCCCTTTTTTTAACTTATTTTTATTATAATACCCTAATTATGATATATTTTATAAAAAAATTACATTATGTAATGAAATTTTATAAAAATATCTTAAGATAGAATTCATAATAAAAGATATAATGATGTAATACTAATTAAGGAAAGCTCGAAATAAGCCTTAAAGTACTTTTGTTGTACACTTTTATACGTAAAACGTCATATAAAGGAAATATAGAGTGAAAAAAAGTTTATTAACAATATCATTAATAACAGCAACGTTATTTATAAGTGGTTGTGAAGAAAAACAAAATAAAATAAATAGATATATACAAAACTGGACAGGAGTTAATGGTGTCCTTGAAGTTTATGCTGGTGAAAAACTTGTAAAAAGATTTATCAAAATAGATAAACTTTCAACTGCTACTTCAACAGAAGGAAAACTATCTAGAACGTATAGATATGGATATGGTATATTAGATGAAAATTTAAACTTTAAAAAAGATGTTAATGAAAAGAAAGTATATTTCGAAATTTCTGATTATTCAACATATGTATTTTTTGAAAATCCAGGACAATAAAATGAAAAAAAATATTCTTTTAATTATATGTTCTTTCTTTTTTACAGCTTGTGCAACATGGACAGGAATAAAACAAGATGCGTCAACAGGATGGGAAGTTATAACTAATTTATCTTCAGAAGGTTGGGAAACAACAAAAGATACTTCCTCAGAAGTTTATAATGGAACAAAAGAAAAAATTGATGAAGTTGTTAAATAATAGCATAATTAATTTTTAAGAAAGTGGAGCTGGTGAAGGGACTTGAACCCCCGACCTGCTGATTACAAATCAGCTGCTCTAGCCAAGCTGAGCTACACCAG